>NZ_LVDR01000006.1:0-242565 GCF_007636515.1 Shewanella sp. MSW | reverse complement strand
CCAATCGCGATGGACGAAGGTCTGCGCTTCGCAATCCGTGAAGGTGGCCGTACAGTTGGTGCTGGTGTTGTAGCCAAGATCATCGCTTAATTGCGAGATAGGTTACTTTGAAAAGGAAGCTTCGGCTTCCTTTTTTGTTTTATAACCAAGTTACTTACACGCTTTGCTTCCTTTTATGCGCCAACGCTTAATTAATCCGGGATAGAGGATTTCTGCCTTAAGCAAGCTGTACCTTCATTTAAGGGCTTACAGGGTTACGAGCCTGAATTGCACATAAATTCAACCTGCGCTTGTCGTGCACTAAAAACAGCTTGTTATCCATAAAGCTCACCTGAGCCTTGGATGGTTTGATGTCACCGAGACTTTGAACCTGGGTTAGTGCCAGTTCAAAGGCGCTTTGCTCCTCGGTCAGTGAATGGCACTCGAAACGATTGTTACCCTTGGTTCTTAACCACAACTGTGGCCCACAATTGCTGAAGCGGGCGCTGCCTGGCGCCAGACGGCGAGACGACTGCAATAGAAGATCTTTTTCCTGACCACTGCCGAGCATTTTGGAAAGCTTGCCCAAGAGGCTATCCGGCAGGCCATATTTGTATTCTGCCAATATAGTATCTTGAGTGCCTGGTGCCGATTGCCCCTGACAGAGGCAGAAAATCTGTTTGTCACAGACCTGGATCGCTTCAAGCCAGAGTGGGCTGCCTGGCTTTAAGGCGGCGATTTCAGGTTCGTCCGGCTCCTTGTATCTGTTGACCAAGTGACAGTGATCGTCTTTGATAAATAGCCAGGAAATGGCTCGGCCCTTACGGGTATTGGGGGAACTCATTCGCAGTAGCAGTTGGTTGTCATCCAGCGGGCAAAGCTGCAATGGCAGAAAGTGGAAGTGTTGCTGTTCCACAGTCATGGAAAGCACGTCCGGATTGGCAAAGGGGTAGTGCTGCGCCTGATCTTCTGCCGGTGACTGCCAGATCCAGAGCCCGGTTTCATCCACCAAGGTGAGTTGTTGACGCCAGAGGCAGACCTGGGGATGCCCCTTAAATTGAGTGAGATCCAGCAGCAAGTCGGGGGAGTCGGCCTCGGTAGGCCAAATGGCCAGCAGCGGCTTACCCTCAGACTCATCCCACAGAGTTAACGCCAGTAGTTCTAGGGCCAGGAAGCGGGCAGCCTCCAGTAACCAGCCTTTGTGGTTGAAATCCCACTCTCTGATGATACGGCTCTTGAGTCTGTGCATGAGATCTCCGGCAATAACAGCATTGGCATTGATTGTCGCAGAAACTGTGCAATAGATCTGCTACGAAAACAGAAATTTATCGACCTGTTTATCGGGAAACTTTGATCTGTTCCAGGCGCTATTCGACTGTGGGACTTGGCGGAGTTCAAAAGCTCCCGGGCACTAACGCCCCGGGCACTAACGCCCCGGGTACTAACGCCCCGGGCACTAACTCATAGTCACGACAGCGGGTAGCCGTTTGCCGGCGCGCCAGGAAAGAGGCAAAAGGCGTTTTATGTCCTAAACTTCTTTATGCCTGCTACTCAGCCACAGAGATCCCCATGACAAATAACAAGCAGCTCGAAACGCCCACGACTCTGGATGTACTCGATTCGGCCCAATGGCTGCATATCTCGGAAACGGTAAAACTCTTGTTGTTGTCGATAGCCCAGATAGAGTTGACCCTGACTGACGGTGAACACAATGTCACCGGTTTAGGGAGTCTGTTTACCGACATGGCGGAGCAATTGCGTGAGGTGAATGCCTGGTTGGAAACTCAGGAGAATACTCCGGCCGAGATCCTTGATCACGGTCGCCATCTGGCCGGTAAGGTCAATGAAGGCATAGTAGCTTTTCAGTTCTATGATCGTCTGTCACAAAGGCTCAACCATGTGGTGACCGGGCTGGCGCTGACTGAAGAAGTTCTGCGGGATGAGCATAGTCGCACCTCGGAACATGCCTGGAAAATGTTACAGCGTACGATTAAGTCGACATACTCGCTGGACTGTGAACGCAAAATGTTTGATCTTGTGCTGCAGGGAATGCCACTACACGAGGCTTTGAGCCAGTATCAAGATGAACATCTCAAGCACAACAACAACCATATCGAACTCTTCTGACTTTCTACGCCTGTTTATTATTTCCCTGGCTCTGGCCTGGCAACCCGCCTGGGCCGGCAAGGCCTCCTTTAGCCAATTCTGTGAAGCGCTCAATGGCCATTGGCAGGGGGATGGCGCCCAAAGGGGGCAAACCCCGAAGGAGCTCAGCCTGGATGCCATCTGCAGTAAAGATAAGCGACAGTTGTTACTCAGCGTCAGTGAGGGCGTGCGCCACCCCCTGAGTGAAACCTGGTGGTTTCGAGACCAAGATCCTAGTGTGGGGCTCTGGTACTTTGACGGTGTGACCGAAGAACGCTTTCAATCCTTCACCCTTTACCATCAGGGCGGCGGATTTTCCCTGCTGGGTGAAGGGCGGTCCGGTGGACGCCCGGCGCTGATCCAACTGCTATTCGAAGCCGACAATGACGGCTGGCTCTGGCGCCAGAATCTGCACTATCTGGATGAGGACTCGGATAGCTATCAAACCTACAGAGCCATCTCACTGCAACCTCGCTGATTTATATAGCGCCGCTGAAACCCTGTTGACGCCATGCTTCATAGCTGATGATAGCCACTGCATTGGAAAGATTCAGGCTGCGGCTGGTGGGCACCATAGGGATCCTCAGTCTGTGCTCTGCAGCAATGCTTTGCAATATTTCCTGAGGCAGGCCGCGAGTCTCGGGGCCAAATAAGAGCACATCCCCTTGCCGATACTCGAGTTCAGAATGTGGCCGACTGCCCTTGGTGGTGCAAGCCAAAATGCGTTTGCCCGCCATGGCCGCGAGAAAATGCGGGAAATCCGGGTAGCGGTTTACTCGGGTCAGATCGCCATAATCCAGCCCGGCCCGGCGCAGTTTTTTCTCTTCCAGATCAAAGCCCAAAGGCTCTATCAGGTGTAGCTCGCAGCCGTTGTTGGCGCAGAGACGGATAATGTTGCCGGTATTGGGGGCAATTTCGGGTTCATAGAGGGCGATGTGGAACACGGGTTGACCTTATTGCATGCAGATGCGGGCATTATACCATTCCGCTAAGGAGTGTACTCTCTCAGTGAGAATGCAAAGTCGCTAGAAAGTAAAAAAGCCCCTTAAGGGGCTTTTTCAGGCGAGGTAATTGCTTACATCTCGTATTTGACAGTCAGGTAATAGAAGCGACCTATGTTGTCATAGCTGGCGCTGCCGGTACCTGTACCAGTGGTGCTGCCTGGCAGGTCACGGTCGAATGCGTTGTCTATCCCGAGACCGAACTCCAGACCATTGTCCATGGTGTAGGTGGCATACAAGTCGGTAACACTGTATGAACCATAGCTCATGACATTGGAGTAAGGCACGTCATAGTCGGCGTTGAACTGCGGAGTATACAGATCTACCGAGTCCAGATAACGTGTCTTCCAGTTCAGGTTCCAGGCGTCGTAGCTGTAGTTCAGTACCAACTGACCTTGCCACTGTGCTTCACCTATCGTGCCGGCATACTCTTCATAATCGGAGGAATCATCCTGGAAGGGATATTCGTTGCGCTCGATTAGATAGGTACCCAGTAGGTTGGTGCGCAGGTCACCGCCAAATAGCGGGAAGTCATAACCGATTTCGAAGTCGACCCCTGAGGCTTCCTGCTTGGCTATATTCTGCACAATCTGAGTGATGTTAGTGATCTCGTGTGAGGTGGCGTCACGGGTGAGCAAATCACAGTATTGGTTGTTGACCCCTGTGGGGGAGTCGATACAGCGATTGATAATATCCTGAGCAGCGATATTGGCGATAGCATCTGTGATTTCAATGTTCCAGTAATCCACCGTCATCACCAGACCTTCAACGAATGAAGGCTGATAAACCAGACCGACAGTGTAGCTGTCAGACTCTTCAGGCTCCAACTGGTCATTACCACCGGAAACCCCTTCGAGGGTTGCGCTGTCATAGCTGGAATCGAAATCAGTTGGTACCCCGAGTGCGGCGCAGTTGGCAGCACGAATCGCTCGTTGCTCTGGAGTTACCTTGGCCAGTTCGCTGGTTTTACAGGTGTCATCAACATTGAAGAAGTTCTGACCTTGGGCACCATAGTATTCGCTGATGTTAGGGGCGCGCAGAGCGGTAGACAGAGTCGAACGCAGGCGCAGCGAATCTATGATGGTCCAGTCCAGACCCAACTTCCAACTGGTAGCATCGCCAATGGTGGAGTAGTCAGCGTAGCGGACCGCGCCATCCAGAGTCAGGTTCTGGATACCAGGTAGGTCTTCCAGCAGCGGCACAGAGATCTCGGCATAGATTTCTTTGACATCGAAATCACCGCCTTCACTCTGCAGGGCGTTAAAGAAGGTGGCGCCGGTAGCGGCAAATGGATCTTCGTTGTTCTGACTCTTTTCCTTGCGGTATTCGATACCGGAAGCGAAACCTACCATACCGGCAGGCAGCTCAAACAGGGCAGAGTTGGACATAGAGCCGCCGATTACATACTGCTCGATTTTGAATTTACCTGTAGTGGTAGTACTGAACCAGTCGGCAGCTTCGCGGGTTACCGCTCCGTCACCAAACAGATTGACGGGCACACAACCTGCGGCCTGGGCATCTGTGTCACGACAGACAATTTCGCCGCTGACAGGATCGCGAATAGCATCTACAGACTGCTGGAAATTTTTATAGATCAAGTTGTTGTAATTGGTACGGGTCTGCTCTGTCTGACCATAGATGGCATAGGCTTCCATCTCCCAATCTTCCAGCACTATACCATTTAGACCGAGCACATACCTTTGGGTGGTACGCTCATCATCTTCGGTGCGGGGACCCAGATCCGACATAAAGCGGTTGACTACCACAGAGTCTGAGCCGACCTGATCCATCAAAGCGCCAAGTTCATCGGAAACGTAGGGGTTATCACGGGTTACTGTCGTATAGTCATCTCTGAAGAAGAAGAACGCCGGTTGCCCTGAAGTGGTGGCATTGGTTCGGCTCCACTTAGCCTCGAAATAACCGTTCAGGTTATCGGTAAAGTCATAGTTGGTCTTGAAGTTGATGGTGGTACGATCAAACTCGGGCTGCAGTTCTTCCCACTGACGCAGGTTGATATAGTCACAACCCTCACCGGCACATTTTATACCGTCCGTGATTTCACCTAGACCAATAGTTTTCGGAGTACCGTCCGGGTTGAAGCTATAATAACCCGGTGTTCCGCCATAGAAGCCAACAACACCGGCATTATTGATCCCCCAGTAACCGGCATTTGGCAGCAGCTGCTTAACAGTGCTGTCATCGATAGTATTATTGAGCTCGCTCCAAGAAACCGCTGTTTGGTCACGTTCCAGCATTCCGAGGCGATCTTGCTGTGAGTATTCGACCGAGATAGCCGCGTTACCGCGATCATTATCAAAGTTGGAACCATAGGCCAGACTGAAGCGCTGGTTATTGTAGTCGCTGTCATCGGCAATACCGGCGGCAGCAGAGGCTGAGAAGCCTTCAATCTTCTTCTTCATCTTGAAGTTAACAACACCGGTAACCGCATCGGCACCGTAAATCGCCGAGGCGCCACCAGTGATGATTTCAACACTATCGACCCATTCGGTTGGAATGGTGTTCACGTCGACAGAGGATGTGCCTGGGCTACTGGCCACATGACGCTTGCCATCGACCAGTACCAGGGTTCTGGCTGCGCCCATGCCACGCAGATCCAACAAGTTCAGACCGGCAGTACCGATAGAGCTTCCCGAGTTGGCCAGTGAGTAAGTGTTTGCCAGAGCTGGCAGTTCGTTGAGTGCTTCACCTATGTTAACGGCCCCTGTTTTAATCAGAGACTCGCCCGAAATAACGGTAACCGGGCTGGGGGCAATAGCGCCCTCACGCATAATGCGTGAACCTGTTACCTGGATTTTTTCAATCTGCTGCTCATTTTGTTCCTCTGCCATGGCCGGAGAGGCCACTGCCAGAGAAGCAAAACCCGTTGCTGCAAAAAGTGAAAAGCGAATGGCGTTCGCCAGCAATTTCTCTTTTAACATACCAACTCCCTATGAAATTGTTTAGATATTGTTATTTATGTTTCTTGTTGTAGCTAAACAATACTAGTATTTGTGAAAATCTCTTTCAATAGTTGATCTGTTGATATTCTTTGTATTCGCAAATGTTAATTTAATGTATTAGTTTTGTGCAATGAAAAGCCCGACAGAAGCCGGGCTTGTTTTGACTGTGTTTGATTTAGAAGAAACCCAAGGGACTGGTGGAGTAACTCACCAGCAGATTTTTGGTATTTTGGTAGTGAGACAGCATCATTTTGTGGGTCTCCCGGCCGATACCTGACTTCTTGTATCCTCCGAAAGCGGCATGTGCCGGATAGGCATGATAGCAGTTGATCCAGACTCGTCCTGCTTGGATCCCCCGCCCCATACGCTGTGCCCGATTCATATCCCGGGTCCAGACGCCGGCACCCAAACCATACTGAGTGTCGTTGGCAATGCTGAGTGCTTCTGCTTCATCTTTGAAGGTGGTTACAGCCACCACTGGGCCAAAGATCTCCTCCTGAAATACCCGCATCCGGTTATGGCCGCTGAGTATTGTCGGGGTAACATAATAGCCCTGACTCCGGGAACCCGGCAGGCTGTTGGCCTGACCGCCAAGCAGTACTTTGGCGCCTTCATTGCGGCCAATTTCCAGATAGCTGAGAATCTTGTCAAACTGCTCCTGTGACGCTTGAGCGCCGACCTGAGTGTCGGTATCCAGCGGATCTCCCTGTTTGATACTCTGGGCTCTGGCGATGACCCGCTCGATAAACTTGTCGTAGATGGACTCCTGGATCAGTACCCGGCTGGGGCAGGTGCAGACTTCACCCTGGTTGAAAAAGGCCAGCAACATGCCTTCGACCGCCTTATCCAGATAGTCGTCTTCCTGTTCCAGGACATCGGCGAAATAGATGTTGGGGGATTTTCCGCCCAGCTCAACGGTCGAGGGGATCAGTGACTCGGCGGCGCACTTGAGTATGTGATAACCCACTTCGGTTGACCCCGTGAAAGCCAACTTGGCGATGCGTTTGCTGGTGGCCAACGCTTGACCCGCCTCGGCGCCAAAGCCGTTGACGACATTAAGCACCCCGGCAGGCAGCAAATCTTGAATCTGCTCCAGCAGTACCATGATGGAAACCGGTGTCTGCTCCGCCGGCTTGAGTACGATACAGTTGCCGGCCGCCAGTGCCGGGGCTATCTTCCAGGCCGCCATCAAGAGTGGAAAGTTCCAGGGAATGATCTGCCCAACCACGCCCAAAGGTTCGGGAAAGTGATAGCTGACCGTGGTGGCATCAATATCGGCAGCACTGCCTTCCTGCGCGCGAATACAGCCGGCAAAGTAACGGAAGTGGTCCACCAACAGGGGTAAATCGGCATTGAGGGTTTCCCTGACCGCCTTACCGTTTTCCCAGGTTTCGGCCACTGCCAGCATCTCCAACCTCTGCTCTACTCGATCGGCAATGCGCAGTAACAGATTGGCCCGTTCGGTGACTGAAGTCTTACCCCAGCTCTCTTTGGCGGCATGGGCCGCATCCAACGCCAGCTCGATATCCCGGGCATCAGAGCGGGCGGCCTGACAGAAGACTTCGCCGGTGACCGGGGTACGGTTATCAAAGTATTGTCCGCCAACCGGCGCGAGCCACTTTCCACCAATAAAATTGTCGTACTTGTCCTTGAACTGCAGCAGGGCACCCTGAGTGCCGGGTTGGGCATAAATCATGGTGAGTTTCCTCGTCTTGTTGAAAGGTTTTTCTTGTATTTATCTGTTCGGCCACAGCGGCCTTGGCTCAGGTAAACGCAAAGGCCGGGCCAGTGTTAGCCTGCTTGTTCATTTATTGTGCTAACAGTATGATGAAAAACTAAATTTGCGATTGCTGTATCTTGGCGTGGTGCCGGGTACTCGAGTTGTCTATCGCGCAAACTGTGGCAAAAAGGTACACACAGGTGTACCAGAATGGAGCAGGGCTATGACACTCAAGACCCATTCCCAATCCTGGTTATCGGCTTCCTGGCAACGTTGCCAGGGGGCTGGGCTCAATCCCGCTGCCATACCCGATGAACTCAGGCTCAATACTGCTGCTCTTGATGAGCGGCGCCAGCGCCATGGCCGGCTGCTGCAAGCCGTGGAGCACAGTGCTCTGCCACTGTTCAATCAACTTATGGGGCGAACCCAGAGTCGGCTCATCCTCTCGGATCCTCAAGGTTTTGTGCTGCAGCACTGGGGCGTGAGCCGCTACTCACAAAAGCTGGCCAATATTGCCCTGGATACCGGGGTCAACTGGCTGGAGCAATACAAGGGAACCAATGCCATAGCCGCGGCACTCAGCGAACGCCAGTGTGTTTCGGTTATCGGTGAGCAGCACTTTATCAAGAGCCACAGATTTATGAGTTGCACCGCCAGCCCGCTGTTCTCCCCGGACGGTGAGTTGCTGGGAGCCTTGGATATCACCAGTGAGCAGCAAATCCATACCCCAAAGACAGCCATTTTGGTGTCCAGTTTGGCGCAGCAGTTGGAGCTGGCCTTATTGTGCCGACTTCCCGGCGCTGCTGTTCGATTGGATCTGGCGCCGCAGCAGGCCCTGCTGCATTCAGGTTGGCAAGGCGTGTTGGTGCTCGACCTTGATGGACGGGTGCTGGGCGCCAACCCTATGGCAAGGCAACTACTCAAAGGCATCAACCTGGGTCAAATTCACCAGGCCTTGTCCCCTCAGGTATTGAGCCGGGGCAGCGGCCGCTTGCAGCAGGGATTGGTGTTCAGAACCCAGGCGTTGGAGCAGCCTCAACATACCAAGCCTGTGGTTCGAGCGAGCCAGAGCCGAGAAAGCCAGAGCAGAGAAAGCAGCGCTGCTTTTAAAGAACCCAGGTTGGATCAAGCCTGGCAGCAGGCGCGTAAGGTGTTGGTACGAAATATCCCTTTGCTGATCCTCGGGGAAACCGGAGTGGGCAAGGAGCAGTTTGTCAAACAGCTGCATGTGCAAAGTTCCAGGCATCAGCAGCCTTTTGTGGCGGTTAACTGCGCCGCGATCCCGGCGGAGCTGGTGGAATCAGAGCTGTTTGGTTATCAGGCGGGTGCCTTTACCGGAGCTTCCAGGCAGGGATATGTCGGCAAAATACGTCAGGCGCACCAGGGAACCCTGTTTCTGGATGAAATCGGCGAGATGCCCCTGGCGGCCCAGAGCCGTTTGCTGAGGGTGTTGCAGGAGCGCGAGGTGGTGCCCATTGGCAGTAATCAGGCACATAGCGTCGACATTCAGGTGATTGCCGCCACTCATATGGACTTACCGGCATTGGTGCAGCAGGGGGCCTTTCGCGCCGATCTCTATTACCGGCTCAATGGTTTGCAGGTCACACTGCCTGCATTGCGCCAGCGAAGCGACCTGCGGCGTCTGATCCACAAATTGCACCAGCGCTATCGAGTTCGGCCCCAAAGCCTGTGTCCTTTGCTGGAGCAGCGATTGCTGGAATATCATTGGCCGGGAAACCTACGGGAGCTGGATAACCTGATGCAGGTAGCCTGTTTGATGGCCGAAGAGTTCCCTGAGCTCAACTGGCAAACGCTGCCTGAGAGTCTGCAGCAGACCTTGGTGGCTACAGAAGAGACTGTGACCGATTTGGTACCCGCGCCGGGCAACAATCTGCACCGCCAAATGCAGACGCAAATTCGCGACACCTGGCTGGCTTGCAATGGTAACGTCAGTGAAGCGGCACGCCGCTTGGGGATTAGCCGCAACACCCTATACCGTAAGCTTAAGGCGTTGGCGCTGAAGTAGTTTTAGATGTTGGTATTTCGTTAATAATTCCGCAGTGGTAGAGCCAAGTAATGAGGCCAGGGCAACAGATTGGGATTATCGAATGTGAACCAAGCTGCGAAATAACCCATGAGTTGCACGCCTCGACACTCTGCTAATGCTCTTGTGTCCCGTCGCGTTTTTTTCCATTAGTCTTGAATTTGTATTTTTAACAGCAGGAGCGGTAATCATGTTTAAGGCACTGGTATTGACCCAAAACGATAAACGGACCCAGGCTCAAGTCACTCAGTTGCAAGACAGCGATCTGCCTGAGGGGGATGTCCTGGTCGATGTTGCCTACAGTTCGCTGAACTACAAAGACGGCCTGGCGGTGACCGGGCTTGGCAAGATTATTCGTCAATTCCCCATGGTACCGGGTATCGACTTTGCCGGTGTGGTGCGAGAGTCGGCCCATCCTGACTATCAGCCAGGCGATGAAGTGATCCTCACCGGCTGGGGCGTTGGTGAAAACCATTGGGGTGGCATGGCCGAGCGTGCCAGAGTCAAGGGTGACTGGCTGGTGCCTATGCCACTGGGTTGCACAGCCGCCAAGTCGATGATGATAGGCACCGCCGGCCTTACGGCCATGCTGTGTGTACAAGCGTTGCAGCAAGCTGGGATCAAACCGGAAGATGGCGAGGTGCTGGTAACCGGCGCCAGTGGTGGTGTCGGCTCGGTGGCCGTGACGCTGCTGGCTAAACTCGGCTTTAAGGTTGTCGCCAGCACAGGTCGCCTGGAGCAGAATGCGGCCTGGCTCAAGCAGCTTGGTGCCAGTGATTTAATTGAGCGCAGCGAGCTTGAGCAGGATGCCAGACCATTGGATAAACAGCGCTGGGCCGCCGTAGTGGATACCGTAGGGAACAAGGTGCTGGCCAGCGCATTATCACAGCTGAATTATGCTGGGGTTGCCGCGATTTGCGGCCTGGCGGGTGGCTTTGCCCTGCCAACCACGGTAATGCCCTTTATTCTTCGTGGCGTCAGCCTACTGGGAATCGACTCGGTGCAGTGCCCGGCCGCCAAGCGCCGCGCTGCCTGGGAGCAGATAGTGGCTTTACTGCCTGAGAGTTACTATCAAGAGGCTTGCCATGAAATCACTCTGGAGCAGGTCCCCGAGGCCGCAGCGCAAATCGTTAAAGGTGAAATCAGCGGCCGCACTCTGATTAAAGTCGGCTGATCCTCGCCTAAAGGGGCCTCTGGGCCCCCAACAGTTTGTTGTGACTTGTCCTGAATACAGTTAGGCCCCAGCAATACGGCTTCAACCCAGCTTTTATGTTTATATTCATTCTATTGAGTCAGTGCTTGGCTAACTTTGCCTTAGATTAGTTTTTGAGCTTGAGAAAGAGCCAAAGTCATAGCGGTTTATCAGTCGCTCTCATTTCCCCCCTGATTTCATGCCTGTCTTGTGGGCTGTGGCGAAGTTTGGAAACCGTTCCAAAGAATGTCACTTGTCCGGCTTTACAGTTAAAACCCAAGCCAGATGTCATTTTTAAATGTTGCCTTTTTGTTTAAAAAGCAACTGGCGCTTAACTCCCGTTTTGGAATTGATTCCACCCCTAAGATGCCAGTGTCGATTAAAACGAAAAAGGTGATGACAGATGAGCAAAGTAGATCTGCTGGGACGCCGTAACTTTATTAAGGGCGTTGGCGCCGCTGCCGGAGTTGCCGTGGCTGCTCCCGTATTGGCTGTATCGGAAAAAGCCACGGATGTGAGTTGGGATAAAGAAGTTGAAGTGCTGATTATCGGTTCAGGGTTTGCCGGTTTGGCAGCGGCCATTGAGGCGACCCGCAAAGGCGCCAAAGATGTGCATATCTTTGAAAAAATGCCTTATTTCGGTGGTAACTCTGCTATTAACGGTGGCTTGTTCGCCGCGCCGGGTACACCTATGCAGCAACAGGAAGGTGTCAAGGACTCAGTAGAACAGATGGTTGCCGATCAGTTGAAATCGGGCAGGGGTATCGCCGATGAGGAACTGCTGCGTCATGTGGCTTCACACGCGGTGGAAGCCTTGCAGATGACCCTGGATGCCGGCGCCGAATACCAT
Source organism: Shewanella sp. MSW (assembly GCF_007636515.1). Lineage (NCBI taxonomy): Bacteria > Pseudomonadati > Pseudomonadota > Gammaproteobacteria > Alteromonadales > Shewanellaceae > Shewanella > Shewanella sp. MSW. The sequence continues at coordinate 230,674 of NZ_LVDR01000006.1, read as the reverse complement.
CCTTACCTGCAACAATTGGGGGGGCACTCGGTTGCCCGTACTTATCAAACCGCGGTCAGTTGCGGTGCAGGTATTACCCAGCCTTTGTATAAAGAGTGCCAGCGGATAGGAGTCAAGACCCATAACCGCTCCAAGTTTGAGGGCTTTGTCCTCGGCAAGGATGGTCGCATCGAAGGGGTGAAGATGCGTCAGGGTTATTACTTCGGCGAAGAGGACTCTGGCAAGTTGGTGTATATCAAGTCCAAGCGCGGTGTCTTGATGGCAACCGGTGGCTTTGCCCAGAATATCGGCCTGCGAATGGCGCAGGATCCGACTCTGACCCATGAAGTGGGTTGTACCAATACTCCCGGCGCCACAGGTGAAGGTATGTTGGAGATGTTCCGTCTCGGCGCTGTGCCTGTGCATCTGGCACATATTCAGTCCGGGCCCTGGGCCTCCCCCGATGAGGGCGGTTTTGGTTATGTCTCCAACTATTCCATCTTCAACTTCCCTCATTCAATAGCGATTAACCGCATGACAGGTAAGCGCTTTATGAATGAAATTGCCGACCGCAAGACCCGAGCCGATGCCGAGTTGGCCTGTCGCGACGCCAAGGGAGAACCGCTGCCACCTATCTTGATCACCAGCTACAAGGACTCCAAACAGCACCCCAATACCGCCAAGGTGCTCAAATACAATGTGGGTTGGAAGTTTGACTCACTGGAGGCTCTGGCCAAACACTTTGAGGTGCCTTTGAAACCGCTTAAGGCACAAATCGAAGAGTACAACCGCTACGTCAAGAGCGGTGAAGACAAGCAGTTTGGCAAGAACATGACCAAGGCAAAAGATAAGTATATTGAAGCGCCTTTCACTGTGGTGCGTCTGTGGCCCAAGGTGCATTACTGCCAGGGCGGAGTCCAGGTGAACACCAAGGCTGAAGTCAAAGACAGCCTCACAGGTAAGCCGGTTGCCGGACTCTATGCCGCAGGGGAAGTGTGTGGCGGCATCCACGGCGTTAGCCGCCTGGGAAGCTGCTCTATCCCCGAATGTATGGTGATGGGTATGACTGCGGCCCGCAGCATGATGCAAGCCTGAATTGAACGGTGAGAGAGGACTCAATAATGAAGAAAGCAAACTTAGTATGGGCACTGCTGTTGGCAGGGCTAACTTCGGTATCGGTTCATGCCGTTCAGCAGCGCGATTATCATAAGGCAGTGATAGGCAAGGATTGCAAGGTATGTCACGACCAAGGGCTTAAGCAGTACCCTTCAGATGGTGCCTGCCTTAAGTGCCACGATGTCGATGAGCTGGCAAAAAAGACAGCCCGCAGTGGTGAGGAAAGATGGCAAAATCCTCATGACAACTTGCATTATGGTAAAGATCTGCCTTGTGTTGAGTGTCATGGTGAACACCAGCCTAAAAAACCTCTGTGCAGTAATTGCCATACCTTTAAATACGATAAACATAAGGAATAATGAAAGGGGTTATATGCTGCCTCAAGTTTCCTCCACCGGCAGCGTGACCCGTAAATATCTTTGATTAAAACAGTCCCTGCAATGGCTGTTTTAATTCTATGATAGGCTCACTTGATCACAAGTGGGCCTTTTTTGTTTGCTGGCTCACAACTCTTTTTCATTCTGTTATCTTTTTTGTTGCCTGTGTTCAGACAACATTTTTGGAATGGATTCCAAGTATATGCTTTGCCTGATATTTACTCGAAATATAATTGAGGTTCCAGGTGATGAATAAGAAACTAATATTAATTTCATTGCTGATTTCCAATACAGCGATGGCGGAAAAATTACCGGATTTTTTGGCCCCGGCTGATATTGAAAATGCAAGTTTTGTTTGTTTGGGTGAAACGCCAGAGTATTCCAAACAAGATCAAAAGTATGTCGATATTCTCTGGGATGAAACCTTGCGTTATTTAAATGGCTTTGCCCAGGCGCTTACCAATGGCGAGCAAGCTCATTGCCTGAACTCGGATGAGGCTATTTACGACACCAGTGCCGGCGGGCAAAAGTTCTGCGTAATGGAGCGCCGCGATATGCAGCTGATGGTGAAAAATATCTATCAGGTATTGCACAATCCCCAAAGTGCCAAAACTTGTTTCGGGGCTCGCCGTGATGTCAATTGGATCTACAGCCCAGGTGGGGAACTGGAGCAAAAATCCCCCGTGGCTCAGTGGGCGAAACGCATGAGCTTTAATGAATTCTTCAAGCAGAAAGTCACCAATAAACAGGTGCAAAAGCAGGGAAAAATCTTTACTGATAACTTCTATAAAATGGTCACAGGTGATGAGGTGAAGATGCCATCGGCTTTCCCCTATGACATCAGCGCCAACGCCTTGCCCAACCTGTGGGCCGCTGCCGGTTGGTTCCCCATGTATGCCGAAGAAAGCAAGCGCAATGACAAGAACTACAATAATGTTCGTGGCGGTTATGCTTATGCAGAGATCTTCGGTCACTGGGGACTACTGAGAATTGACAGCATCAATGGTGAGAAAGTCGGCGCCGAAGTAGGTATGACAGTACAGTCGGTCGATACTCTTTACCCGTTTCACAACCATGCCATTTCTGAAATGTACTACAACATGAGGCTGCCGGCTTGCACCAATCAGTTCAAGAGCCTGGCAATCAAAGCAGATTCACCTTTGTTGGAAACTGTAAAAGAGAATGACAAGATGCGCCGGGTCCGCTTCGATGCCGGGCAACCCAATGTCGATGCCATGTGGCTTTCCGGCAGCAGCGAACGCGATCCCCTGTTGTATTTTCACCAGAACACCATCCATGCCTTCGATGTTGATGGTAGCTGCGAAGCCAAGCCGGAAGAGAGAGCGATAGTCTCGGTTTGGGCCAGAAGCAATGCCCACGACAAACGCAATGACTATGGTACAACACTCTTGTGTGAATCAGCGCAGCAGCCGGGTACGCCGGCCAAAAAGGGCGAAACCATTCAGTGCGATCTGAGTAAGCTCAAGTGGTAGTTAATCAAGATGAAAGCCGGCATTAGCCGGCTTTCATCTTATTCTACGGTCGTGTTTCTGTTTTTTGAGATTGGCCTTCAACAGGGCGATGAGTTGATTGCAGGCTTCAGTCTGGCTCTTCGGATTGAGATAGAGAGATTCATTGAACACGGGCAAGGGAGGGAGATCATGCTCTATGGGATCGAGGATCTGCATCTTGTCGTTGATCCTGAATTCGGCAATCGGAGCTATGCTCAAATCATTTTCAACCGCCATGCACAAGGCTTGGGGAGAGGGGGTGGAAAGCAGCACATTGATGGGTCGCATTGACAGTTGGTGGTTGGCAAACACCTGAGCTCTGATGGGGCAGTTTTCCGGGTAAAGTGCCATGGGAATCGTTTCCCGTTTATGGGCACTGCCGTTCTTGGCGGCAACCCAATGAAAACGCCGTTCGAACAGGAGCTCTCCCTGCACTGGAGGCTGCCAATGGGTCGCCACTATCAGGTCGAATTCCCCTTGATGCAACCGCTTATACAGATTGCCGCTGACATCTGTGTCTATGACCAACTCAATACAGGTGAACTCACGAACAAATTCCAGCAGGCAGTTGTCCAGATAATAGGTAATATAATCAGTGGGAACGCCGAGGCGAATCACTTCGCGATTCTGGCAGTCTTTCAGCTCATCCAAGGCTTGGGTGTTGAGTTGCATCATCTTATAGGCGTAGTTGAGCAGGGTATTGCCGGATTCGGTCAGCACTACGCCTCGATTGTCTCGGAGCAACAAGGGTTGGCCGACACTTTCTTCCAGCTTTTTGATCTGTAAGCTTAATGCTGACGGGGTGCGGCAGACTTTTTCTGCAGCCTTGGATAAATTGCCGCATTCGGCCACAGCAATAAAACTCTCGAGCAATTCTATTTTTAACATTGGCTATTGGCGTGACTCATAATGGTATCAGTATTACTCAATATCGCAGTCGCATAAAGCTTGTTACTATTTTATTGTGAAGTTGGGAGAGTTTGTATTTAAGCTTTGCTCAGGAGTGGCCAATGGGAAAATGGGAACGACGAGGAAACTTTTTGGTTGAAGTGGCGCAACGTTGTTTAAGAGGACAGAAGACTTTCGGTTTATGTCGTTCTCATCTTGTTGAAGCCAGTCAAATATCCAAAGGCACTGTATATAATCATTTCACTACAGAAGCCGATCTCATGGTGGCAGTGGCTTGCAGTGAATATGAGTATTGGCTCAAGCAGGCCAAACAGGATGAAATACAATATAAAGACCCTCTGGAAAGGTTTATATTTCATCATTGTCAGCGGCTCTATGAAGTATTGTCGACAAATAAATTTGTCATTGAGCGGATAATGCCAAATCAAGCCCTGTTGCTATTGGCGACCGAGTTTTATCGGCATGGCTGTGAAAGACGTTTCGATGAATATATGCAGTGGAATGCCAAGACTATTTCCGCTGTGGGAGAGGTGCCAGGATTCGATCGGGTCGAGCTGGTGATGAGTTATCTGCGTGGCGCCATGATCAATACCGACGATGCCTGCAAGGCCCACGACGACCCGCAGCTCTATTACCAGTTCAGTTATGCGCTGATCCATCTGATGGGGCACTCAGATAAGCGCAGTCCCTCCAAACAACAGTTTGCCGCCTGGCTAAGCCGCCAACCCCGGCTTGAAGATGAGCCTGAAGGTCTCAGGCGTGTGGTAAATGGATGACGACCTCGATCCACCTTGGATACGATTGCTGGTCTGAATATGGCCGTTGTTAGTAAGGCTTATTTCTACCCATGACCCCTTGGCCTCGGCGCAGTTATTTACCTGGGCATGGCAGTAGCGAATGGCGTTGCGCAGCAGATTTTCAATCGTCAGCGACTCAAGCTTTGGGGCTATGGACTGTTCCAGCTCTTCCGGTATCAGGAAGTTAAGTTCCTTTTGCTCATCTCCGACCATCCCCTTTTGGCGTGCCAGGGCTAGCGCCAGTTCGTCTTATGGTGCTTGGATTGCCCCTGTCCCCTGGTTTTTTATTGGCAATGACGTGTTTTATTTCATAACTCCCTTGCTAAAAAGTGAGTTTATCGATTCACTATGGCACACAATGTGTTCTGTGTTGTGGAAGAGAATTTGTGGAACAACTAACCAAAACTAAAGCCGATATTTTCAAGGCCTTGGGACATCCAACGCGTCTATGGATAGTTGAACAACTTGCTGATGGCGAAAAATGTGTATGTGAATTTGTAGAGGCACTTGATGTTGATTTTTCAACGGTTTCCAAGCATCTATCCATACTTCGTACTAGGGGCATTGTCGGTATGGAAAAGCGTGGGAAGCAGATCTTCTATCATCTAGCTATGCCGTGTTTGCTTCATTCACTCAATTGTATTGATTGTTTACAGGATCACCAAATTCAGAAGTAGATCGCATTCCCGAAGTGGTTTCTTACCTATCATTTGGCTAAATAACCAAATGATGGGTGGTGTTATGTTTAAAATCAAAGTGTTAGGGTCTGGCTGTACTAAATGCCAAAAGCTGGCTGAAACTTGTTCTGCTGTGGCGGATTCTTTAGAGCTTGATTATCAGCTAGTTAAAGTTACAGATGTCGAAGAAATTATGGAGTACGGTGTGATGTCGACTCCGGCTTTGGTTATAGATGAACAAGTTAAGTTGACAGGTCGTCTTGCCAGTCCAGCGGAGATCAAGGCGTTAATGCTGGCACACATTGAATCTTCAGTGTAGAGCATAGCCAAGCCGGAATAAGCGGCTTCTTCTCCGGCTTTCCATCTAAGGAAGGTGCGAATAAGTCCTCGCGACACCTTTCCTAATAATGTAGCCACAGCTCAATGGTGGTAAATCATGATGCACCTCTTTTCTGACCTGGCGACTTGGATAACTTTTGGATTGTTAGGCATTCCTCCAGAGACCAAGCTGGCTGACGCAATACACTTTTTTATTGAAGATACCACTAAGATTTTCGCGTTGTTGATCCTGATGATTTATGTCATCGCCTTGGTGAGAGCTTCACTTAATGTTGAACGTGTTCGGGATTATTTAGCGGGTAAAAATCGTTTTGTCGGTTATTTTCTGGGAGCAAGTTTTGGTGCGGTGACCCCCTTTTGCTCTTGTTCAAGTATTCCGGTGTTTCTAGGTTTCACCTCCGCAGGTATTCCTGTCGGCATCACTATGGCATTTCTTATTACTTCACCCTTAATTAATGAGGTCGCCATTCTGCTGTTGGTAAGCTTATTGGGGTGGAAGTTTACGATGATTTATGTAGGTGTAGGTCTGTCTGTGGGTATACTTGCAGGGGCTTTCCTGGATGCTGTTCGTGCTGAGCGTTGGCTACAGTCCTTTGCAGCCAAGGCGTTTGAAAGAGGGAAATTACAGGCGGGTTTATCTAATAATCAACAAGAAGCATCGGCCCCACTGATGACTTTATCGGAACGACATCAATTTGCCAAAAGTGAAACCAAAGCGATTTTTTCTCGGGTATGGAAATGGGTCATTATCGGCGTTGGGCTTGGCGCGGCACTTCATGGGTTTGTTCCGGATGGTTGGATTGAAACTCACTTGGGTGATGGTCAATGGTGGTCTGTGCCTGTTGCTGTGTTAATAGGTATTCCGCTTTATTCCAATGCGACTGGGGTTATTCCTATTATGGAAAGCCTCATCATCAATGGTCTTCCTATAGGGACAACATTGGCTTTTTGTATGGCCACAGTTGCCGCCAGCTTCCCCGAATTTATCTTGCTTAAGCAGGTGATGCAATGGCGCTTGTTAGCGATTGTTTTTACGATTTTACTGATGTCATTCACCCTTATAGGGTGGGTTTTCAACGCAATTGGTCCTATGTTGGTCTAGCTCCAATATTAAAATATTGACTAAAGTAAAGCTGTGCTTTGTGCCATCTCTTTCAGAAGAGATGCTTTAGCGGGGGCGCAGTGCTTCACCTTGCGAGGAAGTGTTGCGACTGGCTTTTCAGGGGCGATTATGGGCCAGCCCCTCGTATTTTTGGCCCCCCTAATAATCATTATCTGCAGAGATAGATGTTTAATGGTTATGCAGTCACATATCAACATGATTGAGCACAATGTATGCCGCCAATCCTCTTTGGAAGGTGAGCCCGAGGGGGCTCAGGCGTGTGGCAAATGGATGACGACCTCGAGCCCACCTTGGGCGCGATTGCTTGCCAGAATATGGCCACCGTGGGCTTGCACTGCGGCATCGGCAATGGCCAGCCCCAGACCCCAACCGCCACTCTCTCTTTCCCTGGCTGAATGCGGTCGATAGAAGGGCTTGAAAATAGCCTCCAACTCAGATTCCTCAATACCCGGGCCGTCGTCAGTAATGCTTATCTCTACCCATGGCCCCTTGGTCTCGGCGCAGATATTTACCTGGGCATGGCAGTAGCGAATGGCGTTGCGCAGTAGGTTTTCAATCGCCCGCGACAGCGGTCTTGGGTAGATGGGCAACTCCAGTTCTTCCGGTATCAGGATGCAGAGCTCTTTTTGTTGCTGTTCGGCTTCAAATTCGGCATCGTCCAGTACCTGGCTCAATGATTCGGCCAAGCCTACTTTCAGTTTGTTGTCCTGTGCCTTGAGTTTCACCCGGGAAAGTTCCAGCAGCTCGGCAATCATTTTTTCCAGTTGGTCGGCCTCGTAGGCGATACGTTCGGCTTCATCTCCGGCCATACCCTTCTTGCGCGCCAGAGCCAGTGCCAATTGCAGTCTGGTCAACGGAGTTCGCAGCTCATGGGAGATGTCGCTTATCAGTCGCTGCTGATTATTGACCATGGTTTCGATGGCGGCCGCCATGCTGTTAAAGGCCTGGGCCAGTTCGCCGATTTCGTCGTGGCGTCCGGCAGTGGCATCGTCGACCCGGCTGTTCAATTGTCCCAGCGCCAGGGCGTTGGCGCTTTGTTTCAACGAACGCAGCGGCTTGCCCAGGTGCCAGGCCAACAAACCACAGAGCAATCCTGAAAGCAGAATCGCCAGCGACAATGTCAATAACTTGTGTTCAATAAAGAAAAAGAACCAGGGCATGGGGTGGTGATCCGGCAACCGGCCATAAAGGGCATAGGGAGTGCCGTTAACCTTAAAATCGAATGGGCCGAATATCAGTTCATCGCGAAACTGGTGTGAAATTGGCGCGTTGGCTTCCTCCGCCATCAACATAAAGCGGCGCATGCCTTTGGACACTCTGTGAGTGTTGATTATCTGTCCCTGCTCATTGACCAGATAGATGCGAATTGGCTTGCCTTCCATGCTGCGTCTGCGCTCCCAATGGTGCAGAAAGCGGCCATTCAACTTGGCCGGTTCCTGTTGCAGCTCATCGGCGACCTGAGACAAGACCTCCCGCAGTTTAGGCGGCATTGGGGCCCTGTCATGGTTTTGCTGCAGCAGCGGCAGCATGCCAACAGCAAGAATGATCAGGCTGCTGCAGAGCCAAAAGCCCAGCAGCAGTTTGATAAAGAGGCGATTGGGCAGGGAAAATGATTTCATCAGGGGATCCAGATATAACCTTTGCCACGTATGGTCTTGACCCTGGGGCGACCGTCGCTGCGTTCCGGCAGTTTCTTGCGTAGGTTGGAAAGGTGCATGTCCAGGCTGCGATCAAAGGGCATCAACTTTTTGCCCAGCACGGTTTCGCTCAGCTCATCTTTGCTGATCAGTTCGCCGGCCTGATTGGCCAGGGTATAGAGCAGGCTGAACTCAGTACCGGTCAGCAGCAGTAACTGTTCATTGCAATAGGCTTCCTGACGGGCAGAGTCCAGGCTGAGATCGCCTATGGTTTGAATACCGCTCTGGGGAATGTCCTGCGGGGTGATATTGGCACGGCGTATGATGGCGCGGATCCTGGCAACCAGTTCCCTGTCATTGAAAGGCTTGGGCAGATAGTCGTCTGCGCCTATCTCCAGGCCAACCACTCTGTCTATCTCATCACCGCGGGCGGTAAGCATAAGCACAGGGGTTTGTTTCTTGCCACGCAGCTCCCTGAGCACTTCGAAGCCGTTGAGCTTGGGCAGCATCACATCCAATAGGATCAGGTCGTAATCATTGGCAATCGCCAGTTCCAGGCCGCTCTGACCATCATGGGCCAGTGTCAGCTCAAAGCCTTCCAGCTCCAGCAATTGCCCCAAGAGTTCTGCCAGGCCCAGGTCATCGTCTATCAATAAAATCCGGCTCATTTATACGCCTCACACAATTTCTCTCTGCCGAGTATACCCGCTTTTGAGTCAACTGCGGTTTAGCTGTGTAAGTCTGGGTAAAGATACGGATCTTCAACCCGGATAACCAAGCTTTACAGTGCTTTACTCAGTTTGAACCCACACTTACACATAGAGGACTAGACTGGAAGACGTCAAATACTTCCCGACCGAGAACGAGGATATCCATATGAAGACTTCAATCAAAGCAAGCTTGCTGGCCCTGATCGCCGGCACCACTCTGATGGCTGGTGCGGTACAAGCCGGTGACGGCTACGGCGATTGTCCGCACCGTGACGGCGACCGTGGTTATCACCACATGAAGGGCGAGCGTGGCTACCATCACATGAAGGGTGAGCGCGGCTATCACCACCACATGAAAGGTGACAAGGGCCATTTTGGCATGTATGGCCTGCGAGGTCTGGATCTGACCGACGCCCAGAAAACAGAGATCCAGGCGTTGATGGAACAACACAGAAGCAGCATGTCACGTCCTGACAAGGAAACCCGAGCAGCACACAGAGCCGAAATGCAGGCACTGATGACCTCAGGCAACTTCGATGAAGCCAAGGCCAAAAAGATTATCGAGCAGCGTCAGCAAGTGCGTGAACAACATATGTTGGAGCGCATGAAGTTACACAATCAAATTTATAATTTGCTGACACCTGAACAGCAAGCGAAATTCAAAGAAGGTCCTTACCGTTGTGGTGATTGTTTCGGGCCAGCGGCAAATTAAATCTGCTACTATGGGCTCAGTGACTCCCGACCGCTGAGCCCTTGAATGACACCGACTTCCCGCTACGAGTTTTGGGTTAAATTGGCGAGCCGCGCCGCAGTGGCGACCGCGATTACCCTGATCCTGATAAAACTGGCTGCCTGGCTCTGGTCCGGGTCTGCCAGTATGTTGGCTTCCCTGACCGACTCCTTTGCCGATGCCCTGGCATCCATAGTTAACTTTATTGCCATTCGCTATGCCCTGGTCCCTGCCGATCAGGAGCACAGGTATGGTCACGGCAAGGCTGAGCCTCTGGCATCTTTGGCGCAATCGGCCTTTATTATGGGGACGGCATTCCTGCTGCTGTTTCACGGCGGCGAGCGCCTGGTCAATCCCATGCCTTTGACCCATGCCACTCTAGGTATTGTGGTATCCATTATCGCCATGGTGTTGACCTTGGCTTTGGTATTACTGCAAAAACGGGCCTTGGCGGCCACCAAGAGCACAGTGGTCGAAGCCGATGCCCTGCACTATAAGTCAGATCTGTTTCTCAATGGCGCCGTGCTGTTGGCGCTGATTTTGGCGCAATATGGCTGGTGGTGGGCTGACGGCCTGTTCGCGGTATTGATCGCCCTCTACATAGGTCAACAGGCCTGGTCGCTGGGGTATCGCTCGATTCAGGCCTTGCTCGATAGGGAGCTGGATGATGAAACCCGGCTGCGCATTCGGCAATTGGCCGAGCAGGATACTCAAGTGCGTGGCATTCATGACCTGCGTACCCGTCAGGCGGGCAAGACCACCTTTATTCAACTGCATCTGGAGTTGGACAAAGAGCTGAGCCTGCAACAGGCCCACGATATTGCCGTGGCCACAGGCGAGCGGATCCGCGCCGACTTTGACCATGCCGAGGTGATTATTCACCAGGATCCTGTGTAGCGGGCACTGTCATGGCATGGATGCAACAACAGAGGTTGAATCTCGAAGGGGGTGAACTGCACTGTCGGTATTATCCATTAAGCAGTCGTCTGGAACTTGAATGGCAGGGGCAACAGTGTTTTTGTCAGAGCCTCTATGGTTTGCCAAGACGGCAAACCATAGTCTTGAATGGTCAAGACTACCGGCTGGAGATCATCTCTTTACCGCTTTGGCGCGCCGAGTTGATTGCAGCCGATGGTTCCAGTTGGCTACTCTTGCCTGATCGCAGACGCAGGGGACTGATCCGTTGGGGCTATTCCCTGAGTTTGGCGGCACTGCGTCTGGGCGCCAAAATCCTCTCTTAATAACCTGCACCCTTGGGCTTATTTGGGTCATGTCCCCATCTTTATGAGGTTTCAGTCCATCGCCAGTTCTTTGAGCTTGCGGGTCAGGGTGTTGCGGCCCCATCCCAGGCGTTTGGCGGCTTCCTGTTTGTGGCCCTGGGTATGCTCCAGCGCGGTTTCCAGCAAGATGCGCTCAAACGCGGGTTGGATTTCGGTCAGCAGATCGCTCTCGCCCTGTGACAGGCGCATATCCAGCCACAATTTGAGGGCGTTTTGCCAATCCTGGGACGGGTTTGCACTGCCTTGAGGTGCCTTGGGCTCCTTGAACAGCTCAGGCGGCAGATCCTGAGGGATAATTTCCTGGCCTGAAGCCATCACGGTCAACCAGCGGCAGGTGTTTTCCAACTGGCGCACGTTGCCGGGCCAGGGTAGTTGCTGCAGCTTGGCAGCGGTTTCCGGGGTGAGTATTTTGGCCTCTACCCCTATCTCTTTGGCGGCACTGGCCAGGAAATGGCGTGCCAACTGCGGAATATCTTCCCGCCGCTGCGACAGCGGTGGCAGATGAACTCGAATCACGTTCAGGCGGTGGAACAAGTCTTCCCGAAAGCCCCCCTTGAGTACCAGTTGTTCCAGGTCCTGATGGGTTGCGGCAATAATCCTGACATCGACCTGCACCGGAGAGTGGCCGCCGACCCGATAGAATTGGCCATCGGCCAGTACCCGCAACAGCCGGGTCTGTACGTCCAGTGGCATATCGCCTATCTCATCGAGAAACAGAGTGCCGCCATTGGCCTGCTCAAACCGCCCCTGACGCACACTGGCGGCGCCGGTGAAGGCACCTTTTTCGTGGCCGAACAGCTCGGATTCGATCAGCTCCTTGGGGATGGCCGCCATATTGAGGGCGATAAAGGGTTTGTCTTTGCGTGGGCTGTGTTTGTGCAGTGCCCCGGCAACCAACTCTTTACCCGTACCGGACTGACCGTTGATCAGCACACTGATCGATGAGCGCGACAAACGGCCTATGGCGCGAAACACCTCCTGCATTGCGGGGGCTTCGCCGATGATCTCCGGTGCCTTGACCTGAGGCTCGGCCGCTGCAGGAGCCTGCTCTGTGGCATGGTTGAGCGCCCGCTCCACCAGGGCAATCGCCTCATCTATGTCGAAGGGCTTGGGCAGATACTCGAACGCCCCGGCCTGATAGGCGCTGACGGCACTGTCGAGATCTGAATGGGCCGTCATTATGATCACCGGGATATGGGGATAATGCAGGCCGATACGTTCCAGCAGGGTCAGGCCATCGGTCCCCGGCATGCGGATATCCGAGACTATGACCTTGGGCTGGGAGATTTCCAGCGCCTGCCACAGTGACTCGGCGGCGGCAAAGCTGGCGCAGCTGAGTTTGGCACCTTGCAGTGCCCGTTCCAGCACCCAACGAATTGAACTGTCATCATCGAGGATCCAAACCTGTTCACTCATATTGTTTCCTCTCTTGTTAGCCGCTGTGGTTGTTGATCGGTAATGTCAGGCTGAACTCTGTGTGCCCCGGGGCCGAATCGCAGTCGATACGGCCGCCGTGGAGCCTGGCAATATTGTGGGCGATGGATAGCCCCAGGCCGTTACCGTCCTTACGGCCTGTGACCATGGGGTAAAACAGGGTATCCACCAGTTCCGGGGCGATACCCGGGCCGTTGTCTATGATTGACAGCACCAACACCAACTTGTGTCTCTGGTTACCTATGGTGACCTGATGGGCGGTGCGGGTGCGGATCATGATATCGCCGCTCTGATGCTCCAAGGCTTGTACTGCATTTTGCACTATGTTGAGGATTGCCTGTTGCAGTTGATCTTCATCCATAGGCAAGTCTGGAATGGATGGGTCGTAATCCTGACGCAGATGTATCTGTTGCGGCAGGGTCACACTCACCAGATTGATCACCTTTTGCAGCACCAGATGTATGTTCTGCAGCTTGTGCTGCGATGGTTTCTGTGGCCCCAGCAATCGGTCTACCAGGGCGCGCAGCCTGTCGGCCTGCTCTATGATGAGTGTGGTGAACTCCTTGAGCTGCGGCTCGCTAAGCTCGCGGGACAACAGCTGCGCCGCACCGCGCAGTCCACCCAGCGGGTTTTTGATCTCATGGGCCAGGTTGCGCACCAGATATTGGGCCGCCTGCTGCTGGGCATCCAGAGTCAACTGCTGGTGAATACGCCGCTGCTGATCCACCTGCCTGAGTTCCAACAGGCTCAAGGGCTTGAGCTGTTCTCCCTGCTCCAGAGGGATTAGTGTCATATCTACAGTGTGGTGCTGGCCATCCAGGCTGATGAGTTGGGCGGTATTGACCGTCAGCCCCTGACGTTCCAGCACTGCGCTTTGCAGTACCCTGGGTTCAACCCCTATGGCATGCAGATGCTCTGTCAGTACCTGCTCCTGCAACCTGTGGCGGGAGACGCCCAGCAACTGCTCGGCAGCGGCGTTGGCATAGCTGGGGAGCAGGTCACTGTCGATGACCAGAACGGCAGTTGCCAGATGATTGAGCAGGATATTTGTGTCCATAGAGTTTCCCATAGCAGGATTGCACCATAATGGTGCACCAATTCGGTGCAGGCCGCAAGCCAACAACTCTGTGGACTAACTCGAAATGCAAAGTAGCTAATTCATTGAAATAAAATTAGTTACTTGGCTTGGGGCCCTTCCCGGGAGCCGGGAAGGCGGGTTGCATCAGTCCGGCTTGGTGCAGAAAAATGGTTATGGGACTACTGGATGCAAGGACTTTGCCGTTTTGTTGCACCGCCTTGAGTTGCAGCGTGTGTTCGCCGCGGTCGATGTCCTTGAGCTGGAAGAGATTGCTGCGCTGAGCATCGCTGGTGGAGATGCCATCTATGTAGAGTTGCAGAAAATGACCCGATGCCAGCTCCGGCTCTACTTCTACCTGAACCTGAAAATCACCGGCGTTATCGCGAATGGTTTCTTCATGCTGTGGTGAAAGTATCTTCAACCCATAGCCGACCTGTTCCACTTCTCTGGGATCGGGCAGAGCTTTAGGCGTTTCCAGGCTTATTTGATTCTGGGTCTTGTCGGTGAATTCCACTGCCTGGGCTTGGGGGGTGGGTTCATCACTGTAATGCACCTTGCCATCTTTATCGACCCACTTATAGACAGTCGCCTGGGCAACCAGCGACAGCAGTGCCAGGCTGATTATCATCAGAGTACGCATAAAGACTTCCCTTGTTATGCAGTTGTGAACTTGTTTCAGATTAGCCTGTTTATTGGCAAAAATCACTGCCTTTAAAGGCTGGCCTGAAAAACCTGTCGGCTCAGCTCAAGGTCGACCCGGCCGTCTTCCCCCAGTTGGGTCAGGCCCTGGCGCTCAAGGTTTTCCAGCAGCGGCGTTATGGCCTCGTGGCCTATGCCATAGTCACTGAGGTGAGTCTTGATTCCCATGGATTCAAAGAACAGCCGGGTTTGCTCTATGGCTGCATCTATGCGTTGTTCTTCGCTGCCGTCGCTGAGTTGCCAGACCCGTTCGGCATACTGCAGCAGCTTGGCGTGTTTGGTGGCTTTTCTCAGGCGCAGCATGGCCGGCAGCAGTATGGCGAGGGTCACGGCATGATCCAGGCCGTGGCGCACCGTCAGTTCGTGACCCAGCTTATGGGTCGACCAGTCTTGCGGAACACCGGCGCCGATCAGGCCGTTGAGCGCCATGGTGGCGCTGAACATGATATTGGCGCGCACCCGATAGTTTTCGGGCTCTGCCAGCGCCTTGGGGCCTTCCTCTATCAGAGTGAGCAGCAGGCCTTCGGCAAACCTGTCCTGTACCTTGGCGTCGACCGGGTAAGTCAGGTACTGCTCGGTCACGTGCACAAAGGCATCCACCACGCCGTTGGCAACCTGTGGTTGTGGCAAGCTGAAACTCAGTTGTGGTGCCAGCACAGAGAAGCGGGGAAACACCGAGGGATGACGAAAGGAGCGCTTGAGGCCAAGAGTGCTATTGCTGATCACCGCGCAGTTATTCATCTCTGAGCCCGTGGCCGGCAGGGTCAGCACAGTACCGAGCGGCAGAGCTTGGTTAATGTGGCGACCGTCGGTTTCCAGTATCTCCCAGGGCTCTCCCTGATAGGGCACGGCGGCGGCAATAAACTTGCCCGCATCTATGATGGAACCGCCGCCGATGGCGAGAATAAAGTCCAGCTTTTGTTGCCTTATCTGCTCTACCGCCTGCAACAGCTGGTGGTACTCGGGGTTGGGGCTAATGCCGCCGAACTCGGCGCAGACACGTTGACCCAATACTAGGCCGACTTGGGTCAGGGTGCCATTGCGTTTGGCGCTTTGGCCGCCGTAGAGCAAGAGCACTCTGGCATCATTGGGCACCAGAGTGTCCAACTGCTCCAGGCTGCTACGGCCAAAGAGCAGGCGGGTTGGATTGTAAAATTCAAAATCGTACATCTTGTTGGACTCCTGTCAGCCGTGAGTATTGCCACCTAGGGCGTAGGGACGTTGCCAGTCAAGCCAGGCATAGAGATGGGCGATATCCTGCATTACCCAAGTGGGAATCGCTTCAGCTTGTTTGGCTGACAGCTGCGTAGGTGCATCTGTTGAATTGGGCGCTGGCCCGGACTCGGCTTGATGCATCTCTGTTGCCAAAAAGCGCTGGCGAAACAGCTGGGGCCAGGCCGCCAACTGTTGCTCTGCCAAATGCAGCGGCGGCTTTTGCTGCTGGCGTGCCACCAACACCAGGGTGCAGTGCAGCGTCAGCCCAAGCCAGAGAAAACTCTGCCAGTCCAGCAGCTCCCGCTGGCCAGTGTTGGGCTCGAGCTTCAAAAAGCCGACTTCTTGCCCCAGTTGCCTCAGCGCCGCATGGGCTTGCCAGCGCAGGGCGTTGTCGGCTTTACCTGTATTGATACTGGCAAGCCAAGCCCGTTCCAGCTCGATAAAGTGGCACACATAGCTGTCGAGCCAGCGCCGGGTCCAACTGGGAATAAACAGATGCATCGCCAGAAATGCCATCAGGGCGCCGGTAAAGGTGTCCAGCGCCCGGTAGAAGGCGATATAGGGGTCGCTTGGCAACAACAGGGTGATGGCAAACACCATCAGCATGGTGAGCCAGAATACATGGATCTCGTATCTGGCCTTGTAAAAAGTGGCAAAGGCCAGAAAGGCACTCAGGCAGGTGGCCGGTAATAACCAGCTACCGGCGCCCAGATACCAGATAAGCCCCAGTGCCAACACAGAGCCGAGCACTGTGCCATAGAAGCGGCTCCAGATCCTGGCCTGCAACTGCCCGAGCGGTGCTACCATCAGCACTATGTAGGCGGTGAGCGTCACCCAATACCCCTGCGGCAGTTGCAGTAGTTCCACCACTGCCTGACAACACAGCAGAGTGAACAGAATTCTCAGGCCGTGGTGCCATTCCCGCGAGTGTTTCACCAAGGCCTTGCGCCATTGATTGCGAACGCTTTGGGCATCGGAAGGCCAGATAAGCTCCAGGCGCTCGCGCCAGTCGGCTGCCAGCGGTCTTTGGGGATCCAGCGCCAAGGCCAGGCGGTTGGCGGCATCCAATAGCAGAGGTTGCGGCTTGTCACCCAAGGGCGGCGGCGTCGGCTTGATGCCTTTTTCCCTGTGGGTCTTGAGTTCGTTGGCAAAATTGGCCAAATACTGCTGCAGTGCCGGGTTGGCGGCATCATTTTGTTGCAGCCTGCCTATGCTCTCCAGAGTTTCTATCAGGATAAGATTCGACTCCAGTTGCCAGGCGATGTGTTGCACCTCGGCTTTATCCGGCATTTCCAGCAGCCAGTGGGCCAGTACGGCGATGGCATCATCGAGCTGTTCCCGCAAGGCTAGACGCTGGCCGACATTGGCGGCGTCCGAGTGGCTGAGTATATTGCACCAGAAGCCGAATTTGCGCTGCACACTGGCCAGCAGCTGTTCGCCTTGACGTATCGCCATCCAGGGCCCGGCGACGACGGCGCTGATGACTGCCAACCAGCTGCCGAACAGGCTGGAGAGCAACAACATCTTCCAGTCGGTACCCGACTCCAGCAGGTGCAGGCCGCAGATCAGGCAAAAGCCGGCGTTGTAGGTCAGCAGCTGAATGTATTTTCTTTGGTTTGAGCTGAGGCCATATAACAGGCCTATGGCGCCGAGTACGCTGATCCCCAGCCAAGGATGGATCAGGCTCAGCAAGGCCAGAGCGCTGCTGATACAGCAAAGGAGTGCCGACTTGCTCAGCAGCCCGGCTCGTTTGGGATAAGCCAGGTTGCGTCCCTGGACGCCGACCAGCCAGGCACAGATCAGGGCGTTGACGCCGCTGGCACTGTCGCCGAGAAACGAAAACAGCAACAGGCCCGCCATCATGGGCAGCCCTATGCGTAAGCCTTCAGGAAGATCGGCACGATCAGGCAGCCATTGCAGCAGGCGCTGGAATAGATAGGATAGATTCACGTTACTTTGCTTTGACAGCAGAATGGTACAAGAGGGACACCATTCTACCTCATTTGAGTCTGCTTGAGTGCCGGGCGGTTAACAATTTTCCACCCGGCAAATCGATTCACTGGGCCAACAGGGCGAAGTGCTGACTGTGGCGCTTGGGATCAAAGCGCCAGGCAATGGCCAGCATGCCCATAGACACAGCCGCGAGCAGCAACCAGGAAAGCGTGAAGCTGCTGGAGCTGTCCTTGAGATAACCCGCCAGCAGAGGCGACAGGGATGCCAGCAGGTAACCTATCCCCTGAACAAAGGCCGTCAGTTGTCCCGCCTGACTGTAGTCGTCCAGATGGTCCAAAGTGACAATCAGACTCAAGGGGAAGAGGCCACCAATGCCTATTCCCAGCAGCGCAGCCCATAACCAGGGCAGGGCCAGTGGCATCAACGCCAGCCCGATAAAACCGCCAATTGTAGACAGGAGTAACAGCCATAGCAGTGGCCTTCTGTCATGACTGCGAGCCGCAAGCGTCGGCAGCAACAGGCCTGCGACCACTTCCATCAGCGTCAGAAACGCCAGCAATAGCCCTGCCTGAGTGGCTTGCCAACCCAAGTCGATAAAGAAGGGCGCCAACCAAGCGAGCACACAGGTATAGGATGCTGTGCTCAGGCCAAAGAAAAGCCCCAACAGCCAGGCCCTGGGAATGCGGCTAAAGCTGCCTATGCCCACACTTGGGCTAACTCCCGGTTTTCCTGAAGTCTTCTTTGCTGCTGCCTTGTTGAAGCCCAGGGGGTGCAGGCCGTGTTTGCCCCAGAACCAAAATAGCATCGCCGGCAGACTCAACAGAGCCCAGAAGGCCAGCGCCGACTGCCAATGACCAAACCTGTGCTCAAGCCAAGGGCTAATGGCAGCAGCCAGGGCCGCTCCACCCATGATGGCGGTTACGTAAATCCCCATGTAACGCTCAATATGCTGGCTATAGCTGCGCTTGATCATTCCGGGCAGCAGCGCCTGAATAAGGGCGATACCTAAGCCGGCAATGATTGCGGTCAGTAGCAGTTGCAGGCCGCTGCCGGCCCAGAGCCGAGCCAGGTTAGCCAAGCCAATCAGTAGCAGCGACAGTAGCAGGGTTTGGCGCTCTCCCAGTCTGGCGGCCAGCTTGGCACCGATAAACATAGCGACTCCCATGGTCATCACGGGCAGCATGGTCAGCAGTGCCAAGGAACTGTAACTGAGGGGCAAGGAAGTCCGGATAGCCTCCAGCAGTGGGCCTATGGCCGCCATACTGGGGCGCAGGTTGAGGCCGAGAATAATTAAGGTCAGGATCAGCCACACAGGCTGCCATTTTGATGAGCTCATAGTCCATTTCCTTATTTTGCTAAATTCAGTTAAGCCGAACCCTTGGCCCCTTTTTCAGGGGCCAAACAGGGCTCTTATATCAGGAGAGTTTCAGCGCCGGCTGGGGCGTAGGCGATACCAGATAGCCGGAACAGGAAGTTTCATCAGCAATAGTGACGACATGATCAGGCCGATCCCCAGCCATTGATAGCTGTCCAGCTGTTCGCCGACCAAAAACACCCCGAGCGAGACGGCCACCACAGGGTTGATCAAGGCCATCATGCCCATGATTTGCGGTCCCAGATGTTTGATGGACCAGATCCAGGCCCAGTAGCTCAGCGCCGTGCTGAAGATGGCCAGCCAAGCGATGGCGGGCCAGGTCTTGGGCTCCGGTAGTGTGGGAGCCCCGGCCACTGTCCAGGCCAGCGGGATCAGCATCAAGCCGCCGAGCAACAACTGCCAGGCGGTCAATACCAGAAGATCGCCGGTTTGCCAGCGTTGCATCCAACGGGATGATTGGGCCACCAGCAGAGTGGCACTCAGGGCGCAGAGCACACCAATCATGTCCAGCTTGGCCGAAGGATTGAGCAACAAGATCACTCCACTCAGTCCCAGCAGTGCCAGCAAGGTCCATTTCAATGCCGGCCTTTGGCCATCAAGCAGCCAGGCCAGCAGCAGAAACATCAGTGGCAGTGTGGCCCCCAGGGTGCCAGCCACGGCGCCTGGCAGGCGGTAGGCGCCCATAAACAGCAAGGCGAAGAAGGCGCCGATATTACAAAATGCCAGCAAGAGTATTTTGCTCCAGGCGAGCGAAGGCAGCTTGGGTCGCAGCAGCAATAACAGGATCCCGGCAGGCAGGGCACGCCAGACGGCGACCCAGAAAGGGGACATATCCTGCAGGTACAGGCTGACCAGGGCATAGGTGGTCCCCCAGAAGACGGGAGCCAAGAGTGCGATTAAGTAAGGCATTTCTTTTCTTAAAGTATCTTGATGTGAAGATATTTTAGAATTCAGTGCTGGGATAAGCAAGCCGCATTTGAAAAAGAGCTTTATTATCTCTGGATGATAAGTCCAACTGATTGAATATTATGTCAATCTTGGTAGGTTAGTTTACCCTGTTCATCATAGACCCGGGTATGCAGCACCTTGCCATTCGTGCCTATATCTTCCTGCAGATAGTTGCGCCCCTGTTCATCGAAGTAGCTCAGGGTCTGTGGTATGAGCTTGTCCCGGTCGAAACGTTTGCTCACCTGTAGCTGACCATTGCAGTGAAAGAGCTGTTCCTCGCCCTGCTTGGCGCCTCGACTGTAGGGGGTGCGTTTGCTCAAGGCGCCATTGCTCTCGCAATAACTGAGCCAGATGCCATCGGCGGCTATCGAAGGAAAGAAACCATAATGTTGCTCGGACTGGCGTTGGCCATTGCGCCAGAAGGTGTGCTGCACTGCGGTGCGCTGCCGACGGTCGAACAGGTAGTCCAACTTGAGCCGGCCGTTGGCGTAGTAACCTTGTTCCTTGAGTTTTCTGAGATTTTCTTCATCCAGATGCTCACTGAAGTTCTTTAATGAGCCATCGGGGAAATAGCTTTTCCAGACAGTGAATTTCTCGCCGTCCCGTTTGAACTGTTTCCTTCGCTCCCGTCCCTGCTCATAGGAGATGAATTCAATCACTGTACCCTGGTCGAAACGCTTGAAACTGTCGAGTTGGCCTTGGCTATCGTAGAGCCAGAGCTCTTGGCGCTCACCGTCTCGATACAACTCCCGGCTGCGTAATTGAGTTTGCTGGTATTGAAAGTTCAGCTGCCAACCGTGCAACTTGCCATTTTTATACCAAGCGCTTTGGTTTAGTAGACGCTCGGGCGGCGCGGATGTGCTGAAGCTGTAGCCATGCCGCAGGCCATCCTTGAACTGGGCTGCGCTATAGCTGGGGCGATCCGGCGCTCCCCAAATGGCAATGCCGCTGAAGGGTTCTCCTCGGTATCCGTCAATGCAGTCTTCGAGGTAATAACCCAGGGCGCCATTGTCATCCTTTACTTCCCGGCAGTGGATTGGCTCCAGCTTGTCAGCTTTAATCGGCAGTTGCACCTCAGAGTGACAACCAGCCAGCAGCAAGAGAGTGAGTAAAAAGAGGCTGTAATTCATAGCAGATCCTTGCTTAACGAAGTGGCTCATTGTCGCTGCCGTTACTGCTTGGCTCAAGTCTCTTGCCGATGGGCTGTTGGTTTTTTGACTCTTTAACATCGAAACCCGCCTTGGATCACATCTGCACAACAAGAGAGGGAGTAAGCTGGTCTTGTGTGCAAGTCATTGATTATAAAGGGTAAGTATTGCTTAATTTGCAATTCTACAAAATATAAGTGTAAAAAGAGGTGATGAGTATGAACGTGAATCGACGTCAGGCAATGGGCCAGATAGTAGGTTTGGTTGGAGTAGCCGCCGGGAGCTCGCTGATTGCGACCACAACCATGGCAGCAGAGTCTTGTTCCGGAGATACCAGCATAGGGATCGGCAGTGAAGGGGGCGGAGAACTGGGCACCAAGCTACTGACCTACGTGAAATTGGACCCGATGGAAGTCGCCAAACTGGCCTATGAAGGTTATGGCCGCGGTGGTTGTATGTACGGTGTGTTTGATGCCCTGGTGAAGGCTTTGGCGGCCAAGGGGCATGAGGATGCCTGTAAATTCGCTGCTATCCCTACCAACCTGGCAGCCTATGGTGGCGGCGGTATCGCAGGTTGGGGAACCCTGTGTGGCTGCTTGAATGCGGCGGCTATGGCGGTCAACGTTCTGGGTGGGGTCAACCGCACTGCGGTGATCCGCTCCGTGTATCGCTACTATGAACACACAGCCATGCCGAGAAATGATGAAGCCTTCCTCAAGGCGATTGGCGCACCGACCCGTACAGACAACGCCGGTGAGCTATTGACCGCAGATAAGATAGGCCAGTCGGTTGCCAATTCTATTCTTTGCCATACCTCGGTGACCCACTGGTCGAAAGCGAGCAAGTACGGCTCCAGTCATCAGGCGAAACTGGAGCGCTGCGCTCAGCTGACGGCCGAGATTGCCTATGTCACCACTGACTTCCTCAATAAGTCGCTGGACAATGCCCTGGACGCTGAAATGGTGGCAGAGGGCAATGCCGAGTGTAGCGGTTGTCACAGCAGCACCAAACGTGAGCCGGATACCTACATAGGGGCCGATGTTAATTCACAGATGGAATGTCAGAGCTGCCACAGCGCCCATGATATTGGCGCCGGTTTGACCGGGGTTCATGAAGGTGCGTCCTGCAGCGATTGTCACTAGGAGGCTGTTATGAAACATAAGAGTTTGATAGTGGCGTCTTTGCTGTTGTGCTTGGGTGGTTGTGATTGGTTGGACGATGATGATGACCCTGTGGTTCCGCCTACGCCGGAGCCGGGGCAGTCTGTGTCCATCAATGAAGCCGAAAGCCTCAAGGTAGCACTGAGCGCCGTGGATCCTCAAAGCCAGGCGTTGACCTTTAGTCTGACCACGGCGGAAGGTAAACCTGTCAAGGATGCTGGCAGCAACTATGTGGTGATGTATCTCAAGATGCCGGCTGAGCAGGTATCAGCCTTCTCCATGCCTTGGCACAAGGGCGCACGTTTCGAATGCAGTGAAACCGTCGACACCTGTGCTGGCACCATGGAAGCGCTGGAGACTGAAGGCCAATATCGCTTTACGCCAGAAGGGCTTGAGGAGCTGAACCAGACAGAGGGTGAACTCAAGTTGGCGGTGATCCTCACCGGAGCCAAGGCCCAGAGTGCGCCTGAACTTATCAGCGCTCCCTGAATGATTTGAGTTTCAGAGCCTTAAAATAGTAGCGCCCCAGGATTGCTCCCGGGGCGCTTTTTTTATTATCCGATGGCTTGACTCATCGGTTGATTGCAGGGCAATTAGAGGCTGTAGTACAGCTCAAATTCGACAGGGTGAGTGGTACGGCTGACACGCTCGGCCTCGGCTTGTTTCAGCTTGAGGTAAGAGTCGATAAAGTCATCGCTGAACACACCGCCGCGGGTCAGGAACTCACGGTCTGCATCCAGAGCCGCCAGGGCGACTTCCAGAGATTCGGCCACAGTCGGGATTTCCGCTGCTTCTTCGGCCGGTAGATCGTACAGATCCTTGTCCATGGCATCACCAGGGTGGATCTTGTTCTGGATACCGTCCAGACCGGCCATCAGCAGTGCTGCAAAGGCCAGGTAAGGGTTGGCCATAGGATCCGGGAAGCGGGTCTCGATACGGCGAGCCTTAGGGCTAGGTACCACAGGGATACGGATAGAAGCGGAGCGGTTGCGGGCAGAATATGCCAGCATCACAGGGGCTTCAAAGTGTGGCACCAAACGCTTGTAGGAGTTGGTGCTTGGGTTGGTGAAGGCGTTCAGGGCACGGGCGTGCTTGATGATACCGCCGATATAGTACAGGGCAGTTTCAGACAGGCCGCCGTACTTGTCACCGGCAAACAGGTTAGTACCGTCTTTAGAGAGTGACTGGTGAACGTGCATGCCGCTGCCGTTGTCGCCGACAATCGGCTTAGGCATAAAGGTCGCAGTCTTGCCGTAGGCGTGAGCCATATTGTGGATCACATACTTAAGCTCTTGAATTTCATCGGCTTTCTTTGTGAGTGTGTTGAAGCGCGTGGCGATCTCATTCTGACCCGCGGTAGCCACTTCATGGTGGTGGGCTTCCACAATTTGACCCATCTCTTCCAGCACCAGACACATGGCGCTACGCAGATCCTGTGAAGAGTCTACTGGTGCTACCGGGAAGTAACCGCCCTTAACGAATGGACGGTGGCCTGTGTTGCCGTCTTCATAGCTGGTGCCTGAGTTCCATGCCGCTTCTTTGGCATCTATCTTGACGAAGGTGCCGCTCATGTCGGTACCGAAACGCACGTCATCGAACAGGAAAAATTCTGGCTCAGGGCCGATCAGCACAGTGTCGGCGATGCCGGTAGAACGCAAGTATTCTTCGGCTTTCTTGGCGATGGAGCGAGGGTCACGCTCATACCCCTGCATAGTGCCGGGTTCGAGAATATCGCAGCGGATCAGTGCTGTGGTTTCTTCGGTAAATGGGTCCAGTACAAAGCTGTCTGGATCTGGCATCAGTACCATGTCAGATTCGTTGATCCCTTTCCAACCACCGATGGATGAACCATCAAACATCTTGCCCTCTTCAAAGAAATCAGCATCTACCTGATGAGTCGGGATAGATACATGCTGTTCCTTACCTTTGGTATCGGTAAAGCGTAAATCAACAAACTTAACTTCCAACTCTTGCAGCTGTTGTAAAACTGATTCGACTGACATTATCAAGCCTCCGGTAGGGTAAAGGGGGTGCCCTTTGTCAACTCTTAGTATTTAGCGTCTGGCGCCTTGTTGGTTTCTATTAAGCCAAACTCATGCCAAGATGCTAAGATATTGAAAATAAAGGGAGTGGTAAAATCGAGGGCTGGCGAGACAAGCGGGTTTGCACTATAATGGTGCGTACTGTGTTCCAAAAAGGTGCGCTCACCATAATGGTGCGTGCGCTTATTCAGTAGGATATTCATAGGTGTTTAAAAAATAATCCTGTGCGATAGCCCCTCGCTAGAGTAGAATGGCACGCTTTTTAAAGCAACCATCCGGGGAAATAGTGTTCCCCAGCATGATGCTAGCCCAGGTTTTATAAGGCCTGGAAGGCAATCGCTAAGCAGTCATAAAGCGGTTGTACCATTCAATTTATATTGCTGCATCCCACAGAACAGAGATCGTAAGAGGCAAAACTGTGTTAGAGAATTTACGTAACATCGCCATCATAGCGCACGTTGACCATGGTAAGACTACCCTGGTAGACAAGCTGTTGGCACAGTCAGGAACCCTGGCAACCCGCGGAGAAGCCACCGAGCGGGTGATGGACTCCAACGATCTGGAGAAAGAACGTGGGATCACTATTCTGGCGAAGAACACCGCCATTAAGTGGAACGACTACCGCATTAATATAGTAGACACCCCTGGACACGCCGACTTCGGTGGTGAAGTAGAGCGGGTTCTGTCTATGGTTGACTCTGTACTGCTGCTGGTTGATGCGCAGGATGGTCCAATGCCACAGACACGCTTCGTGACCAAGAAAGCATTTGCCCAAGGCCTTAAGCCTATTGTGGTTATCAACAAGATTGACCGTCCGGGTGCCCGCCCTGATTGGGTTATCGATCAGGTATTTGACCTGTTCGACAACCTGGGTGCTACCGACGAACAGTTGGACTTCCCTATTGTGTATGCTTCTGCTCTGAACGGTTTTGCCAGCTTGGATCCCGATGAAGCCAGTGAAGATATGACACCGCTGTTCCAGACTATCGTTGAAAAAGTATCTCCTCCGGATGCCGATGCCGATGGTCCATTCCAGATGCAGATCTCTCAGCTGGACTACAACAGCTATGTAGGGGTTATCGGTGTGGGTCGTATCAAGCGCGGTAGCGTCAAGACCAACCAGCAGGTCACTATTGTTGGTGCCGACGGTAAAACCCGTAACGGCAAAGTCGGCCAGGTTCTGGGCTATATGGGCCTGGATCGCCACGAAGTGGACAGCGCCAATGCCGGTGATATCGTTGCCATCACAGGCCTGGGCGAGCTGAAGATTTCCGACACCATCTGTGCCGTCGGTCATGCCGAAGCATTGCCACCTCTGTCTGTTGATGAACCAACCATGACTATGACCTTCCAGGTCAACACCTCTCCTTTCGCAGGTAAAGAAGGTAAGTACGTGACTTCACGTAACATCCTTGAGCGTCTGCAACAGGAGCTGGTACACAACGTGGCCCTGCGTGTTGAAGAAACCGAGAGTCCGGATCGTTTCCGCGTATCCGGCCGTGGTGAACTGCACCTGTCTATCCTGATCGAAAACATGCGTCGTGAAGGTTATGAGCTGGCGGTTTCCCGTCCTGAAGTGATCATCAAAGAGATCGACGGCGAGAAGTGCGAACCATACGAGCAACTGACCGTGGATGTGGAAGAAGAGCATCAGGGTGGCGTTATCGAGAAGCTGGGTACCCGTAAGGCCGACATGCGCGACATGCAGCCAGATGGCAAGGGTCGCGTACGTATCGATTTCATGATCCCAAGCCGCGGCTTGATCGGTTTCCAGACTGAGTTTATGACAGCCACTTCGGGTACAGGTCTGCTGTATCATACCTTCGACCATTACGGTCCATACAAGGGTGGCGATATCGGCCAGCGTACCAACGGAGTATTGATCTCCAATGCGACCGGTAAGGCACTGACCTTTGCTCTGTTTGGTCTGCAGGATCGCGGTCGTCTGATGATTGGTCATGCCGCTGAGGTTTATGAAGGCCAGGTGATAGGTATTCACAGCCGCTCCAACGACCTGACAGTAAACTGCCTCAAGGGCAAGCAGTTGACCAACATGCGTGCTTCAGGTACTGACGAAGCTCAGGTACTGACTCCGCATATCCAGATGTCTCTGGAGCAAGCGCTGGAATTCATCGATGATGATGAACTGGTGGAAGTAACGCCTAAGAGCATTCGGATCCGTAAGCGTCATCTGACTGAAAACGACCGCAAGCGCGCCAGCCGCGGTTGATTGTGGTTGCGTTTGAGGTGATAGCCTCACAGTGAATAAAAAGCCCCGCTAAGCTAGCTTAGCGGGGCTTTTGTTTCTCAAGATTAATCCTCTATTTGTCCCCTGCGATATTGCTGCTGCCATTGCTTGGGGGACAATCCCGTCCAAGTTTTAAAATGACGACTAAAAACAGCGATCTCGGCATAACCTAATTGCAGTGCCAGTTCGGTAATGGTTTGGGTGCCATAACTGAGTTGCTGTTTAGCGATATTTTGTCTGACTTCTTGCAGCAATTGACGATAGCTAAGCCCAGTCTCTTTGAGTCTTGCCTGTAACGTGCGCTCGTGTACCCCCAGCGCAGTTGATACCCTTTCAATACAACACTCTCCGGTTGGAAGTAATCGGTGAATTAAGTCTCTTGCCTGATCGGCCAGATTATCGGGATAGCGGCTCTGTAAATATTGCAGATGTGACTGAAAATGGCGGTTGAGTGCTCCCTCATCGTGATAGTTACGTCCGGTTAATTGTGTAGTTTTAAGTACTACGCCATCAAAGGATTCACGAAAGCGCACTAAGTGGGCAAAGTGCTGGGGTTCAAGTTCGCTGGGCTTACTTTGACACAAATGTAAGGGGATAGTGTTGATGTTGATATTCAGCAGGCTTGAAACAAACATTGCCAGTTGTGCCACGCTCAGTTGCATCAATTGTTCAATGCCACGGCAGTGAACATTAATTGATAAGACAAGGCGTACCATATCTCCCTGTGGTTGCAGTTGTAGCGAGATACCTGAGGCGTGCAGGTACAGATAGTCATTCATCTTTTCAAGAGCATCGGCCACGGTTGCTGTGCGGGAAATCAACATAGGTAAGTCACCGAGCACATGTAAGGTTTGCCGTTTGGCAAGCATAAGTCCGAACAGCGGCTGTTTACAGCCTAGGGCGGCGATTTCCAATAACTCGGCTAGTCGTGGATAGGCGATATAGATATTGGGATCGCGAAACTGTGCCTGACGTAATCCTGCTTGATGGATCATTTCTATGGGGTTTTCACCCAACTCCAGGACCAGTTGCTCAAATTGGGCAGCTGCACCGCTACGGACTAGGTACATGGGGCGTTGAGTTCTCTTTGGTATAAGAATCGCAATATATCAAATTTCATTCGTAATAAGTCAAGAAGATGTGCAATTAATCATCTAAATTACTATTACCTTAATAATGAAATTAATAAATATAAAAAGAGGACATCTATGCGTTTACTGAATAAAACCGCAGTGGTGACGGGGGCTGCAGGAGGCATAGGGCAAGCAATTGTCCGTAAAATACTCGCCGAGGGAGGGAGAGTCGTTGCCGCCGATTTGTCAGTTGATTCGCTCAAGGTCTTTAACGATTTTCCCACTGGTAAGTTGGTGACTTTTAGTGTCGATGTGACCGATTACAAGCAAGTTGAAGCTATGGTGGCACATGCGGTTACCCGGTTTGGTCAGCTTGATATTGTGATAAATAATGCCGGCATTGGCTCAGCCAAACCCTTGTTAGAACATGATCCTTTGGGCGATTTCGACTCAGTTACCAATGTGAATCAAAAAGGCGTATATCACGGCATTGTGGCCGGTGGACGTCAATTTCGCGCTCAAGGTACTAAAGGCGTGATCCTTAATACTTCGTCTGTCTACGCAACAATTGCCTCGGAAATGACTTTTACCTACAACGTCAGTAAAGCGGCCGTCGATATGATGACCAAATGCGCCGCGCTTGAGCTTGCCCCATTGGGCGTTCGTGTTTGCGCCATTGCTCCCGGTCGTGTCGATACTCCTATGCTGCGTCAATACGAGGCACTGGGACTCTGGGAACACATTCGTAAGGAACAAATGCGTCAGGAGTTTACTCTTCCGAGCGAGATAGCCGATGTGGCGGTATTTCTGGTGAGTGACGAGGCCAATTGCATCAACGGCTGCACAGTGCATGCTTCCGACGGTTTTGAGAATTTTAAATATCCATTGCAGAAGGAGTGATAGCTCGACCCATCAACCCAATAAGAACATGAGGAAGGCAAATATGGCTTTACCGGAAGTGATTAATCATCAAGATTTTTTATTAACCCTCAATACTAACGAAGAGCAGATCATCAAAGATGCGCTGCCGGGCGTTGATGTGTATCCGTTATTTTTAGACCCTGAAAATGGTGTTTGGGTGATCCGCGCTAAGTTTAAGCCGGGTATCACCTTACCCAAGCATTTTCATACAGGCGTAGTGCATTTTTATACCTTGGCGGGTCGGTGGCACTACCTCGAATATCCGGAACAACCCCAAACAGCCGGCAGCTATCTGTATGAGCCGGGTGGTTCTATCCACACTTTCCATTGTCCCGCCGATTCTGAAGGCGCTGATGGTGTGATGGTGATTACCGGTGTCAATGTTAACTTCGATGCCGATGGTAACTTCATGTTTATCATGGATGCCGGTTGGATTGAGCAGGCTCTTCTGGCTGCCGCCAAGGCACAAGGCATCAAGCCTCGTTACATTAAACCCGGTGCGCCGGCATCTATGAGCGATACCAAATAGGAAACCATTATGAGTTTGATGAATGCAATCGTGTTGCAGGATGGTGAAGTCACTCTGCAACAGGTCGAATTACCTAAGCCACAGGCAGGCCAAGTGTTGGTACGCAGTCTTGCCTGTGGTATCTGTGGCTCGGATATTCATATTGCGCGCCACTATAACGAAGTATTCGATTTTTACCGCAAACTAGGCATGATGCCTGAGGGGGCTGATAATCATGTTCCTGTGATGCTGGGACATGAGTTTTGTGCTGAAGTGGTTGAATTTGGTCCCGAAACCCAGCAAACCCTAGCCCTAGGCACCCGAGTTACATCGGTGCCAATCCTGATGAGCCAAAATGGTGCTGGCGTAGGGGTGACTCCCGGCGTCAATGGGGCGTATTCAGAATACTTTATTCTCGATGAAGCACAGCTGCTGCCAGTGCCGGATCATCTCCCGGCTGAAGCTGTGGCGCTGACAGAGCCACTGGCTGTAGGCTTGCATGCCGTCAATCGTGGTGAAGTCGGCACCGAAGATACTGCCTTGGTCGTTGGTTGTGGGCCTATCGGTTTAGCGGTCATTTCAGCGCTGCATCTGCAAGGTGTAGGTAATATTATTGCGGCTGATCTTCAGGGCGAAAAACTGGCATTAGCCCGTGAATTCGGTGCGACTCATGTGGTTGATCCGGGTGAACAAGATGAAGTGGCATACGCTGCTGAAATTGCCGCGGGTAATCGTGTGGTGATTTTCGAGTGTGTGGGTATTCATAAACTGATCGAAGGTTTTGTGAAGCGTTCGCCGGCCAATGCGACCATAGTGGTAACGGGGATCCACACTGCTGAAGCGAACATCAACTATGCCTACGCCACAGTGAAAGAGCTGGATATGCGTTTCTCATACTACTATCAACCACATGAGTTTGCTCAGTGTTTGCAGGAATTGGCCGAGAGCAGGGTGCCTTGGAATAAGTTGCTCACAGGTAAAGTTGGGATGGACGGCGTATCGGGTGCATTCAAACAGCTTATGCAGCCGAATCAACATATTAAAGTCGTGATTGAACCTTGGCGTGATGGTGAGCTGCAAACGCTCAATTAATCATCCAACACCTTAACTCGAATTCAGCCGCTAACTTATAAAGCGGCTTTTTATTTATTTTACGCTTCATTATGGTGGGGCTGGTAATCTCAAGCAGGCTCGCTAAATCGCGATGTTGATCAATTTAGATTTGCCGGGGCATGGCCCCGGCACTTTATCGACCAATCAAAGCTGCAGATACTGCTTCAGCGGCAGATCCCGGTAGCGCTTGCCGCCGGCGGCCACTATGGCGTTGGTCAGGGCCGGCGTGACCGGGGGGACACCGGGTTCGCCCACACCGCCGGGGACCTCGGTCGAGGCGATAATTTGTGTTTCTATCTCAGGGCATTGCGGCAACCGCAGTAGTTGATAGTCGTGGAAGTTCGACTGTTGCACCTTGCCATCCTTAAAGCTGATTTCGCCCAACATCGCCAGGCTGAGGCCGAAGATGACCGCGCCTTCCAGCTGTGAATGCACTCTGTCAGGGTTAACCACAGTGCCGGCATCCAGCACTGAGATGGCCTGCAGCACCTGCAAACGCTCACCGTCCAGTTTGACCTTGATGGCGACCGCCACATAGCTGACAAAGCTGCGGTGCACCGCAAACCCCCAGCCTTCGCCTGCCTTGGCCGGTGACAGTGCCATACGTTTTTCGGCGGCGTCGATGACCGTCAGATAACGAGCGACATCCACAGGGTGACGGCTGAGTTCTTCGCCATAGTTACCGTATTTGAAGCCCTGATTGGCAAAGTTCTCCACCCTGGGTTGCCCCAAAAGTTGTCGCCACATGGCCGGGCAACTTTGGCCGGTGCGCAGCGCCAGTTCGTCAACAAAGCTGCCAATGCCGAAGGCATGCTGAATGTTGCACACAGAGCGCAGCCAGCCTATGCGGGTGTGAGCCTCGGCCTTGGCGGTTTCGCAGCGCAGCGACGGCAACTGAAATGGCAAGTCGATAAAGCCCAAATCCAGTTCGCCGTCCGAGGGCTCATCCACGCCCTCGGCAAAGGTGGAACTGATGGAAGGGAAGGCGGTGCGCGACAACAGGGCTTCCACCTTGCCATCATCACTGAGCAGCGCCTGATAATGTTGGGCGCTGATGGCGTGCAGATAGCCGTTTTGCAGCTCATCTTCCCGGCTCCAGAACACCTTCACCGGCTTGCCGCTGCGCTTAGCCAGCAGCGCCGCCTCGACGCTGAAGTCCGGCTTGGACTTACGACCAAAGCCGCCGCCCAGCAGGGTGACATGCACCTTGACCTGCTCCTCCTTCAGCCCCAAAGCGGCCGCCACATTCTGCTGGGTACTCTGGGGCGTTTGGCTGCAGGCCCAAACTTCACAGCCATCCTTGCTGACTCTGGCGGTGGCTGCCGGCGGCTCCATCATGGCGTGAGCCAGATAGGGCACAGTGTAATCGGCGCTGAGCGTGCGCTCTTCGGGCCAGCTTGCGGGAGGCTGGCCCAGCTCACGCCTGACTTTGCCACTCTGCCGTACTCGCTGTTTCAGGGTGGCGAGAAACGCTTGGGAGTCGTGCTTGTCGTTGGGGCTTTGCTGCCACTGGATCGTCAGTGCCTTGCGGCCTTCAAGGGCGCTCCAGCTGTTGTTGGCCAGCACAGCCACACCGCCAAGCGGCTGGAAGGCAGGCGCTCCTTTGGGAGCGGGCAGACTGATAATATCCACCACACCGGGGAAGGCGCGGGCCTTTTTATCATCGACACTCGCCGCTTGGCTGCCGAGCACAGGCGGCCGGGCAATCGTGGCATAGAGCATGCCTTCCAGACGTATATCCTGGCCATAGATGGCGCTGCCATCCAACATGGCATCCATATCCACTATGGTGCGTGACTGACCTATCTGGGTGAACTCTTCTCTGGGTTTGAGCCTGAGTTGGCTCTCATCCGGAAGCGGCAGCTTGGACGCCGCCAGCGCCAGTTCGCCATAGCTCAGGGAGCGGCCGGACGCCTTGTGAGTCACTCTGTGAGCCTTGGCGCTGACTTCTGCGACCGGCACTTGCCAATGCTCGGCGGCAGCCTGTTCCAACATGGTGCGCGCCATGGCACCCATCTGCCGCATTCTGTCGTAGTGTTTACGTATGCTGCGACTGCCATCTGTATTCTGGCTGCCGTAACGCTTGTCGGCCAAGCCCTGCACCACCACGACTTTGTCCCAGTCGGCTTCCAGTTCATCGGCCAGCACCTGAGGTATGCCTGTTCGTATGCCCTGACCCATTTCCGAGCGATGGCAGGTGAGGTAGACCTTGTCGTCTTCACCGACGGCGATAAACAGATTCAGAGGTTGAAGCTTGTCCTGCGCCAGGCTCATGGGGCTCCAGCCCAGGGCGCTGCTGCCCAGCATCAAGGCACCACCACTGGCGCCAAAGAGTTTCAGCACATCACGACGGCTGAAGTTTTCCACTGCGGTAAATCGGCTCATGAGCTCTGCCCCCCTTTGACGGCGACATCCTTGATGGCGCTGCGGATCCGGGTATAGGTGCCGCAGCGGCAGATATTGCCGGACATGGCATCGTCTATCTGTTGGTCACTGGGGTTGGGCGTTTCACTCAAAAGCGCCGCGGCAGACATGAGCTGCCCTGTCTGACAGTAACCGCACTGGGGTACCTTGTGTTTGCTCCAGGCGGCCTTCAGCGCCGGATTATCCAGGCCTTCTATGGTGGTGATGTTCCTGCCCTCGGCACTTTTGAGACTGGTGAGGCAGGCTCTGGCGGGCTTACCATCCAGATGTATGGTGCAGGCACCGCAGAGTCCGGCGCCACAGCCGAATTTGGTGCCAGTCAGTCCCAGGAGATCCCTGAGGGCCCATAGCAAGGGCATATTGGGATCGGCCTCGACCGAAAACAGTCTGCCATTGATTTTGAGTTGCGACATTGTTCACTCCTTGTGCTGGTTGAGGCGTCTGAGATCTGTGCCCGTGTCTATGTCGATGGCGGCGCGGTGCAGCACTATCCGGCCCAGTCGTTGTTGTTGTAATTTCTCGGTCAGCAGGGCCTTGGCCCCTCGGTCACCCTGCAGTTGGCAAAGGGCGTTGAAGTCTGTGGCATTAAAGATAGCAGGCGCGCCGGGGGCGTCCCGGTAAAAGGCGCTGCTGCTGAGTTGGCTGCCCAGCCAACAGTCGAGCAATTCAAGGTAATCGGCGCCGTTCAGCGCCACCTGATCGGCCAGCGCCAGTAGCAGGGCATCGGCGGAGCAGGCCTTGGCTTGCTCCGCGGCCAGGGCGATGGAGTGCCCCAACCCCTGTTGCCAGAGGGGGTTGAAACGGCAGTTGGCATGGGGCGGCAACAGCGCTTGCAGTTGCTCCTTGTGGCCGCCGAGTATGGTTTGCAGCGGTAGCAGCTCAAGCTTGGGGTACTTCTGGCTTGCCTGAGCGCGCATCTGCTCCAGCGCCTGCCAGCTGAGGCGCAGCAGCGGCGTGCCATGGCTGTCCTGTGCCGCCAGTTTGGCGTGGCCGGGCACTGAGTCATCGGCGGCGAAGCGGCTTGATGCTCCGGCGGCCAGTAACACAGGCAATAGCCTCATGGCATCAGGCCCTCAAGCCCAGTCATGGGCGCATCAAACAAAACCCCGTGGCACTGGGCCAAAATGCTGAGGGCGATGGCACCGGGGAGTTCGCCGCCGAGTGCCAGTCCGGCGGGCGCCGCCAGTGGCATGGCAAAGTCTGCCAGCCCAAGACCGGCATGTTTGAGTACCTTATCGCGCCTGTGAGTTGGCCCTAATAGCGCCAGATAGCGTGGGCAGCTTACTTGCAGCCGTTTGAGAATGGCGCTGTCGAGCTCGACATTGTGGTGCATCACTATGGCACCATCCTGACGCTTGAGCCAATCGGCATCCAGCTCGTTGGCGCCGAGTTTGATTATGTCGCAACCGGCAAAGTCATGGCTGCGGGCGTATGCGGCTCTGGGGTCGACGACGCTCACCTGCCAGTCCAGTTGCAAAGCCATCTGCGCCAGCGGCTTGGCATCCAGACCGCCGCCGAAAATCGCAAGCGCAGGTTTGGGGCCCACGGGTACGGTTAACCAGCTCTGTTGCCCGTTCTGCCCAGTCTCTGGGCTCCAAATCCCGGTGCGGCGAAAGTCATTGGCGGGGAAAGGCAGAGGCTCAGCATAGGTTGAGGGGGAACCTTGGGGTAAAAAGCGCGCCTCAAGGGCCGCAGGCGCTTCACCGGCTCTGGGTATTAGCAACTGCCAGAAGCCGGATTGACCGGCATTCAGAGCCTGGCGCAACTCATCGAGTGCCAGAAAATGATTCTCCCGCCCCAGAGGCAGCAGGCAGATGTTTACCAAGCCGCCACACCCCAGTTGGTAACTGGCGTCCTGATCGTCGCGGGCGTCATAACAGACCTCCACCACCCTTTGTTCCGTCAGCGCCTTGTGTGCCTGATGGCGCAGATCGGCCTCCAAACAGCCGCCGCTGAGGATCCCCAGGCTCTGGCCCAGGGGATGAAACAGCATCATGGCTCCGGGTTTGCGATAAGAAGAGCCTTGTACCGAGGTGATCAGCGCCAGCACCCAGGGCTCGTTTGCGCTGAGAGCCCATTGTTGCAGCAAGGTTTGCAGATGGTGCGCCATAAACTTCCCATGTTTTTGGTGGAGAAGTTAGCATTGCATAAAATCGCACCGGGAAACAATCTTGCCGGGTGTGGCAAGTCAGGGAGGGGCAGTGGAACTCGGCGGCAAGCGTAATAAAAAGGCCCGCCTGTCGGCGAGCCTGAGTGGTTAAGTTTAGTGACCTACATAGTCGATCATCTGCAGCAGTTGCATCCGAACCGCATCCGGCGTTTGGCTTTCCCAGAAGCCCGAGGTGTAGGCTATCAAGGGCAGCAGGAACAGCAGTCCAAGGACCAGCAGCATTACCGACTTGGCCGACCAGAAATGATTGCGGCTCAAGCCGAACCCCAGCGCCGATTTTTTGGGGCAGGCGGCTACGCAGCGCATGCAGGCCTGGCATTCATCGCTGTGCACTGTATTTTTGGTATGCACTATGATGCCGGCCGGACAGGCGCGGGTGCACTTGTCGCATTTCATCCCCTTGGACTCTATCAGGCAATGCTCCGGGGCGCGGCGGATTTTCAGCGGGCTGAGAAAACTCAGCAGTCCCAGCAGGGCGCCATAGGGGCAGAGGTAACGGCAAAATCCCTGACGGCGCCAGGCGACAATGGCAAGGATCAGGCCAAAGCAGGCCAGGGTGATGAGTCCCGGAGTGATGAAAAACAGCGCCATCTTGAGATCGGCTATCTTGTGATAATTACTCTCCAGGTAGCCGGGGATCCCCATAGACGGCATGCCCAGCACTATGTAGAGCAGCGCCGCCAACAACAGATACTTGAGCATACGCAGTGGCCAGTCGAGCCAGGCAGGCGGCATAAATTCGCGCTTGATAAAGCGTTTACGCAGGCGATAGAGGTACTCTCCGGCCAACCCCAGCGGGCAGGCCCAGCCACAGAAGGCCCGCTTGCACAGCAGTCCGGTCAACAACACCACCGCCAGCATCACGGCCGCCGCCGGGTGGGTTTGATCCCAGAGTCCCAGGGTGGCTATCGCCTTGAGCTCTATACCACCGGCGATGGGCAGAAACGCATCCACCACATCCGGGCGCCCAATCCAAGGCGTGATTCCAGCCTTGAGCATCAGGCTGTTGATGGTGTACTGAATCGCGACCAGAAACAGCGCCAGCGCCAACAGGTGCTGGCAGCCGCTGCGCAGGTTATTGATCCTGGGCTCGGATTGCAGCAAGCCGGGGCGCAGTTGCTGCAGCAATGCCAGGCTACCAACGGCTGTCAGCGTGGCCAGCAGCAACATGGGGCTGCTGCCAATCAGCAGCGCGGTTAAAATCAGCAGCAAGGTGAGGCCGGCGCCGAAACGGCGGCCGCTCCACCAGAGTTGGCTGACACCATAGAGGAGTGCCAGCATGAGGGTGAGCGATTCGGTCAGTGTCATGAGAATAGAGGCCAGCAACAAACGACTGCCTATTGTGAACTCAAATAAGGGCACAAGTTCTTGAGTCAAAAAAGGAAGTGTGCAGCAGATCCAAGTTTGCATTCGCAGATGGAGAAATTCGTGCACTGGCTCACAGCTGAAAAAAAGCCCCGCGGTGCGGGGCTCTCTCTATGGCTTGACGGTCAGTTACCCGACTCCATTGCCGCGATAAAGCGGTTGGACTCATCGATGGATTTATTCATCTCTTTGATAAGGCCGGAGATATCGCTCTGCAGACTGGCAAACTCACCCTTGATGGCCCCTATGGTCTGGGCGTTGAGGTTATGCTTGAGGTAGAGCATGTTGTCTTTCATTGAGGTCAGGATAGGAGGCATCTTGCTCTCGGCACGGCGCATGCTGCGGATCAGCTGTTCGTAGGAGCGGCGGGTCTCTTTCAGCTTGGCCTGGCTCTTACTGCGCAGGCTGGCCTTGCTGATCTCACCGATTTCCCCTTGCCACTCATCGAACAGGGCTTCGGCCACATCTTCCACCTTGTTGATACGGTTGCTGACATCATCGGCGGCTTCCTGAGCCGACTCATACTCGTCTTTGGCCTTGTTGTAAGCCTTTTCCAGATCGCCGCCGTCATGGTTCAGCAGCGCCTGCATCTCTTCCAGTGCCGAACTGAACTGCTCCTGTGCTTCCTGTTGCGATTCTTTGGCGTCTTTGACCCGGTCGACCATGATGTCACGTTTGTGATAGCCAACCTTTTCCATGGCGCCGTAATAGGCACTCTGGCAACCACCCAGCAGCAATCCCAGGCTGACCAGGGCGGTGGTGAGGATCTTGTTCATAAGCTTTCTCTTTTCTCTATTTATGCTTTGTATTTGGCGGCATCTATGATGCACCAGAGATGGGCGATGGCACCTATGATAGCAGGAACTACCAACCACCAGAGGGCGTAACCTGTGACTGTCACCAGAAAGAAGATCAGTGCGGCCAGGATCCGCCCCTGAACCAACTGTCCCAGACCCGGGAAAAATACGCTTGCCAGCGCGGCAATCACATTGCCCGCCGATCCTTGTTGTGACATTAACTCTCTCCTTTAAATTATGGGAGAAGCGCTGAACGACGGGTCTTGGCGCATGCCTATGCATAGCGCTGGCGTCATTCTCGGCTTCCTTTGCCCTGCTGCAGTGGCAGCATCACACTTTGTAATCAGGGCATTATTGTACGAAGATAGCGACACTAGACCCAGAGGATCAAGAGAAAACCGTGAGCAACAAGATAGATACCCGCAATTTCAGCTTGTTTATGAAAGGCTGCTGGCACTTCCTGCTGCACCTGAAACAGAGATTGCAGGACGATCAAATCAATATCCGAGCCGGTCATCTGGCCTATGTGACCCTGCTGTCGCTGGTGCCCATGGTGGCCGTTACCATGTCTATGCTGTCGGCTTTCCCTGTCTTCAAGGGGGTGCGGCAACTGATAGAAAACTTTATTTATCAAAACTTTTTGCCGGCCGCAGGTGATACGGTTCAGGTTTATATCAACGAGTTTGTCGGCAACGCCTCCAAGGGTACGGCCGTCGGTATAGGGGCCTTGGTGGTGGTGGCCATTTTACTGATCTCCGCCATCGACAAGGCGCTGAACTATATCTGGCGCACCAAAGAAAAACGCCAGACTGTCGTGTCTTTTTCCATGTACTGGATGATTCTGACGCTGGGCCCCGTGCTGATGGGTGCCAGCCTGGCGGCCACTTCCTACTTGGTATCGCTGAAAATATTCAATGAAGCCGATACTTATGGTGTAGGTAGTTTCTTTGTCGCGCGTTTGCCATTTCTGTTTTCTGTCGCGGCCTTCCTGCTGCTTTACACTGTGGTGCCCAACCAAAAGGTGAAGCTGCTGCATGCCCTGCTCGGGGCCATAGTGGCTGCCTTGCTGTTTGAGGCGGGCAAGAAAGGCTTTGCCCTGTATGTGACTCACTTCCCCAGCTACGAGGCGATTTACGGCGCCTTAGCGACGATTCCGATACTGTTTGTCTGGGTCTATCTATCCTGGATGATAGTTCTGATGGGAGCCGAGATCACCGCTTCTTTGCCGGAATTCCTCGATGGCGAAGAACCATTGGAGCCGCTGGATGATGAACCCGGATCGGCATAATCCGTTTGCCCGCGACTGGCTGGAGGTTGGTGGTGGCCACCGCCTGTATCTGGCGCAATTCGGCAACCCGGAAGGCATTCCGCTGCTGTATCTGCACGGCGGGCCCGGCGCCGGTTGCAGCCTTGAAGAGTTGGCGCTGTTTGATCTGCGCCGCTTTCGCTTATTGTTTCTGGATCAAAGGGGCGCAGGCTTATCGCGTTCCGAGAAAGGCCTGGCGCAGAATCACTTCCAGGGCCTGCTCGATGATCTCGAGTCGGTCAGAAAGGCGCTGCAGTTGCCGCGCTGGTGTCTGGCGGGGGGCTCGTTCGGGGCAACCTTGGGGCTGGTGTACGGCGGTTTATTCCCTGAGCGGGTCATAGCCCAGACATATTGGGGCAGCTTTATCCCCTCTGCCGAGGGCCGCGATTGGCTCTATGGTGCTGCTGGCGCCGCCAGCCGTTTCCCGGTGGACTATCATGGCTTTTCCCGCTGGCTATCCAGGAGTGAGCGCAGCACTGCGGCGCTGCTGGAAAGCTATGCCAAGGGATTTACCTGTCTCAATGCCCAGGATTATATCCGCAGTTGGCTGCGCTGGGAGCAGCATCTGTCTTTACCCGGGGGGCTGTTGCCGCCGCCAAGGGCGCCTCGGGACAGCAATATGGCCAGAATCGAACTTCACTATGCCCGCCATCACTATTTCGAAGCCATGAGTCTGCTTGACGCAGGGCTCAATAACTGGCCGAAACATACCCGCTTGCTGCAGGGGGAAAATGACTGGGTCTGTCCAACTCACTTGCTGCAGGCTCAGCTTGCACGCCAGACCCGCCCGGCCGAGTTGCAGCTGGTGGCCGGAGGTCATCACTCGCTGGTGGATGATAAAATGCGTCACGCCGTGGTTGCAGCCCTGTGTGCTATGGGCGACACTGCGGCCTCTTGTGAAACAGAATTAAGGAGTCAGGATTGATCGCCCTGATACAGAGAGTCAGCCGTGCCAAGGTAACGGTTGCCGATGAAGTGACCGGCGCCATAGATAAAGGTTTGTTGGTATTGTTGGGCGTTGAACGCCAGGATGATATGGCGGCGATGGAAAAGCTGGCCACCAAGGTGATGAATTACCGGGTGTTCAGCGATGACAACGGCAAGATGAACCTCAATCTGACTCAGGTTGGCGGGCAGTTGTTGGTGGTGTCGCAATTTACCCTGGCGGCCGATACCAGCCGCGGTCTACGTCCCAGTTTCTCGGGTGGTGCCAGTCCGGCTCAGGCCGAAGAGCTCTATGAAGCCTTTGTGGCATTTTGCCGCAGCAAGGGGGTGACCACAGAAACCGGCCGCTTCGCTGCCGATATGCAGGTGGAACTGCTGAACGACGGGCCAGTGACCTTTAATCTGAGTGTTTGATATGTCTGAGCCATCACTGCTTAAGCAGCTGGAAAACACCTGGCATGGCACCATCCCCGTCAGTGCCTTTATGGGGATCCGGCCACTGACTTTTGATGGCACAGAATTTCGTGTCGGTGCACCGCTGGCGCCCAATATCAATCTGCATCAGACCATGTTTGCCGGCAGTATCTATACCCTGTGCACTCTGTGTGGCTGGGGCATGCTCTGGCTGCAACAGCAGCGGGCCGGAGTGAGTGGTGATATAGTGCTGGCCCAGGCCGAGATCCGTTATCGGGCGCCGGTGACTGCCAATCCAGGTGAGTTGATCGAGGCCAGAGTCAGCTGGCCGGGCGTGTCACTGACGCCTTTGAGTGAAGGGCGCAGGGTCAAAGTCAGGCAGGAGGTGGAACTCTGGAGTCACGGTCTTTGCTGTGCTTCTTTCTTGGGGGTTTACGTCAGCCAGCCCAAGCAAGAGCCAACCCTGTCCTAGCTGGGATTACCTAGGCTTACAGGTTCGGTTTTAACCTTGTAAGCCTTGAGTGATAAGCCCTGGATAACAGCCTTTCCTTTCTAAAAAATCGAATTTAATATCAAATTTTCTCCGCTTTTATTCTATTTTGTCCATCAGTAGACTGCTCAGCATAGATTGGAGCAAAAGCTCTGACTCAAACAAATTCCTGAATCGAAGCGGAGCAGTATCATGAGCAAAGTATTAGTTTTGAAATCCAGCATTCTGGGTGGTTACTCTCAGTCCGGTCTCTTGGTCGACCATCTGATCAAGCATTGGCAGGAGCAGGGTTCCAGCATCACAGTCAGGGATCTGGCGGCCGAGCCGCTGCCGGTACTGGACGGTGAAATTGCCACCGGCCTGCGCGGCGGCGAACAGCTGAGCGAGCGCCAGCAACAGGCGTTGGCCTTGTCTGATGAGCTGATCCAGGAACTGAAAGATCACGACACTCTAGTAATAGCTGCGCCCATGTATAACTTCGGTATTCCGACTCAGTTGAAAAACTGGATTGACCTGATTGCCCGCGCCGGCGTGAGTTTCAGTTACACAGAAAATGGCCCTGTGGGTCTTATCACTGGTAAGCGTGCGGTAGTGATCACTACCCGGGGTGGGGTACACAAAGACTCGACCACAGACCATGTGGTGCCTTATCTGAAAACCGTGCTGGGCTTTATTGGAATTACCGAAGTGGAAACCGTCTACGGTGAAGCGCTGAACATGGGCCCGGATGCCAACGCTAAGGGTATTTCAGCAGCCAAATCTTCGCTGGCGGCCATCTCTGCCTGAGGCAAACATCTCTTCCACCATCAATCTGAACGCCAGTTGCTTGACTGATTTGGTTCTACTGCCCCGGAGGTGACTCCCCGGGGCTTTTTTGTGACGGTTTGTCCGGCTCGAGCGCCTCGCTGCAAAGGGGGCAAGCGGCATTAACCCCTTCGGCGGGCCACTGCTCGCGATAACGTACCCGCGCAGAGGCTTGGCCGCGATGTTGGCTTATCTGAAATCGCCCGGGCTTGCTTGTCATTTTGGTTACTCAGGCTTGCCGCAGACCAGCTCCTTGAAGGCGCCGCCGTTGAGCACGCAATCAAAGCCATTGGCTCGCAGAATGTCGCAGCCTTTTTGGGCGCGCATGCCGGCGCCGCAATAGAGCACAAAGGGTTCCTGCTTATTCGGTTGCTGCTTTAGCCAGGTATCCAGGGTATCCAGCGGCACATTCACCGCCTGTGGCAGGTGCCCTTCGGCATATTCGGCGGCCGAGCGGACATCCAGTACCCGGACTCCCTTGGCGATCATCTGATGGCACTGCTCAGGGCTCAGGCGGCCGTCTTGTGGATTGGCGTTGGTTTGCATTTTCAGACTCTCTATCAATTAGAAATTTTTTAATAAGGTTAATCTTATGGAGTTGGAAATGCAATGGCCTGGATGCAGGTCGTTTTCTCGCCAGGGCTGTTTTTTGTTCTATCCTTTGGAAAAAGGAAATGATTTGAAAATAGTGTATGGACAAGAATATGCTGTCATCCTTCTGGTTGCAGGGGCACAACGCTTCTGAGCGCTTGGAACGCATTCACGAGCATCTGTTGCTCAGCTACCCTTGGGTGGATCGTATCGCCTGCGCCCTGTATCACGAGTCGACCGGGCTGCTAAAAACCTTTATTAACAGCACTCACAGGGGGCAGGCCATAGTGGGTTATGAATATCCCATGTCCGACAGCCCGGTGCTCAGCCAGCTGGCCGACACAGGGCAGTATCGGGTGATAGACGATATCAAGGCCAATATCTTGCCGGAAAACAGCCATTCACGTTGGCTGCTGGAGCAGGATTACAACTCTTCCTTTACTGTGCCCCTCTACGATGAACAGAGGTTTCTGGGGTTTTTGTTTTTCGATTCATACCGCGTGGCGGCCTTCGATGCCAAGGCGCAGCGGGATATGGTGCTCTATGCCAACTTGATCAACATGTCTCTGTGCACCGAACTCAGTGCGGTGCGCACTATTCTCGCCTCGGCTCAGGTGGCAAGGGACTTTGCCGACCTACGCGACTTTGAAACCGGTGCGCACCTGGATCGCATGGCGGCGTATTCGGGCCTGATCGCCGGCATAGTCGCACCCAAATATGGCCTGAGTGATGAGCAGATAGAACATATCACCCAGTTTGCGCCGCTGCATGACATAGGCAAGATAGGTATTCCGGACAAAGTGTTGTTGAAAGAGGGGCCCTTAAGCATAGATGAGCGCACTCTGATGGAGACCCATGTGGATAAGGGCGAGAGCCTGATCCGCAAGGTGCTGGGGGATTTTGGTCTGGCGCATCTGCCGGATTCGGCCATCATGCTCAACATAGTGGCCTGTCATCATGAGTATCTGGATGGCAGCGGCTATCCCCGAGGTTTGAAGGGTGAAGAGGTGCCGATTGAAGCCAGAATAGTGACTGTGGCGGATATCTTCGATGCCCTCAGCAGCGAGCGACCCTATAAGCAGGCCTGGCCACTGGACGCCTGTTTTCGTGAGTTGAGAAGCATGGTGGCCGCCGGCAAACTGGACGGCCACTGCGTCGAAGCCTTGGCGGCTTCGACCAAGCAGATCCTGGATATCATGGGGCGCTGCCGCGATGACAAGGCGGCCTGAAAGGCCCCTGCATGTGCCGATTTATCCCACTAAAGCTCTCTTGGGCTTCCTCTGGTTTTCTAAGGCTTCCCGGGGCTAAGCTCATTCCTGCCAGCGGCGGAAGATCAACGAAGTATTGATGCCGCCAAAGGCAAAGTTATTGCTCATCACCAAGTCGGTATCCAGTGCCCGGCCTTTGGCGCGAATATAATCCAGCTCGGCGCAATCCTCGGCAATATTCTCCAGGTTGATGGTGGGTGCAAACCAGCCGTCACGCATCATCATAATGCTCCACCAGGCCTCCAGCGCGCCGCAAGCGCCCAGGGTATGGCCGGTATAGCTCTTCAGCGATGAAATCGGCATCTGTTCGCCAAATACTGCGGCAGTAGCCCGGCTCTCGGCGGCATCGCCGCGGTCGGTGGCCGTACCGTGGGCGTTGACATAGCCTATCTGCTGCGGCGCTATCCTGGCATCTTTGAGTGCCAGCCGAATCGCCTTTTCCATGGTGTCGGCGTTCGGCTGCGTCACATGCAGGCCGTCTGAGTTGGTACCGAAACCCAGCACTTCGGCGTAGATGCGCGCGCCTCTGGCCTTGGCATGCTCCAGCTCTTCGAGCACCAGGGTGCAGGCACCTTCGCCTATCACCAGGCCGTCCCGGTCGCGATCGAAAGGCCTGGGGGTCAACTCGGGAGTGTCGTTGCGGGTACTGGTGGCAAACAGGGTGTCGAAAACGACAGCTTCTGTGGGGCAGAGTTCTTCGCCGCCCCCGGCCAGCATCAAATCCTGCTGGCCATACTTGATGGCTTCATAGGCATAACCTATGCCCTGGCTGCCGGACGTACAGGCGCTGCTGGTGGTTATCACCCGCC
Source organism: Shewanella sp. MSW (assembly GCF_007636515.1). Lineage (NCBI taxonomy): Bacteria > Pseudomonadati > Pseudomonadota > Gammaproteobacteria > Alteromonadales > Shewanellaceae > Shewanella > Shewanella sp. MSW. The sequence goes on along the minus strand of NZ_LVDR01000006.1, from coordinate 187,191 downwards.
CCTTGAGGCCGAAAAATACCCCGACATTGACCGCCGTGGTATGGGCCATCATGCGGATATAACTGGTGGCGGTAACGCCGCTCATATCGCCGTGTTTGAGCATGTCGCCAAAGGCGGTGATGGGTTCTGTACTGCCGGTGGAAGAACCGTAGGCTATGCCCATGGCACCTGAGGCTATCAGAGGATCATGCAACAAGCCGGCATCCTCCAGCGCCATTTCACTGGCGCGGGTGGCCATCAGAGACACCCGGCCCATGGAGCGGATCTTCTTGCGCGAATAGTGCGCCGGAGTGCTGAAGTCGCTGACCGGCGCCGCCAGACGGGTATGCAGGCCATCGAACCTGTCCCATTCATCCATGCGAACCACGGCATTTTGGCCTGCCTGCAGCTTGGCTTTGACGCTGTCCCAATCCTGGCCCAGGGCAGAAATGCCGCCCATGCCGGTAATCACCACCCTGCGGCTCATAGCATGCCTCCGTTGACCGAGATCACCTGGCGGGTGATGTAACCGGCTTCGTCAGACATCAGGAAGTTGGCCAGGGCCGCTATCTCTTCAGGCTGGCCCATGCGCCGCAACGGCACCAGTTGCTGTACCAGTTCGGGGCTGAAGGTATCAACCATTTCGGTTTCGATGATCCCGGGAGCGATGCAGTTGACCGTGATCTTGCGTTTGGCCAGCTCCAATGCCAGCGCCTTGGTGGCGCCTATGATACCGGCCTTGGAGGCGCTGTAGTTCACTTGGCCACGGTTACCGGCCAAACCGGAAACCGAAGACAGTGTAATGATGCGGCCGCCCTTGCGCCGTTGGATCATCGGCATCAGCGCCGGATGGATCACATTGTAGAAACCATCGAGATTGGTGTGGATGACGCCATCCCATTCGGCCTCTGTCATCGCCGGGAAAGCCGTGTCGCGGGCGATACCGGCATTGAGAACCAGGCCGTGATAGGCACCGTTGGCTTCGATGTCGGCCTCAATGACTTGGCGGCAGGTCTGGCGCTCGGCAACATCAAACTGCAGCAGGCTGACCTTGACGCCCAAGGCTTGGATTTCGGCGGCGCTGGCCTCGGCGGCCGCTCGATTGGCATGAAAGTGCAGGGCGATATCAAAGCCGGATTGCGCCAGACGTAGGGCGATAGCCTTGCCTATGCCGCGGCTGGAACCTGTGACCAAAACTCTCTTTGTCATGCGGAATCTCCCTGCATCGCCTCCAGACTACCGGCAATATAGGCCTGGGTGTCCTGGGGCTGAAAAACGTTTACATTGGCGCTGGCGATCTCTGTTTCGCCATCAAAGATGCGGCAGTCGAACACTGCCAGTCCCGTGTCTTCCTGATAGAGGCGCTGCACCTGAGTCAGGTATTCGCGTCCGGGCAGGAATCCCGGGGTATGCATGCTGAGCTTACGGCTGCCCAGCAAAAAACCGACCCGGATAATATCACCGCGGGCCTCGGCTTCCACTCCGGCCAGTGCCGCTATGCTCTGGGCCATATATTCTATGCCGACATAATTGGGCACCAGAGCCCGGGCGTCATCGAAATAGGGGCTCTGCTCACTAATCTTCACCTTGGTCAGCAGCCTGTCTTGGCTGTGCTCGACCACGGCGTCTATCAGTATCATGGGCGCCCTGTGGGGCAGAAAATCGGCGATATCACGCTCGGTTAAAGGCTGGGTCATTCCGGGGCTCCACGGCTGAAGATCAGGCTGGCATTGCTGCCGCCAAAGGCGAAGGAGTTACTCATCAGGTGATTCAATGCGTGGCGGCTACCCTGTTTGACCAGCGGCAGTGCGGGATCCTTGCCATCCTGCTCACAGTCCCACAGATGCGGCGGCAGTTGCCCATAACGGTTGAGGGGCGAGAGCAGCAGCCAGCAGAATACCGCTTCCAATGCCCCGGCGGCGCCCAGTGCGTGGCCGGTCAAGGGTTTGGTGGAACTGCAAGGCGGCAGTGCTTCGGCAAATACCGAGTGCATGGCGCGGCTTTCCATGGCGTCATTCTTGGGGGTGGCAGTGCCGTGCAGATTGACATAGTCGATGTCATCAGGCGTCAGCCCCGCCTGCTTAAGTGCCATCTCCATGGCAGCAATCGCACCGTTGCCCTCGGGATGGGGCGCCGAGATATGGTGGGCATCGGCCGACTCGCCGACACCGGACAGCAGCACCTGGCCGCTTCCTCTCTCCAGGGTAAACAGCGCCGCGCCTTCACCTATGTTGATGCCGTCGCGGTTGGCGCTGAAAGGATTGCAATGCCCCTTGGAGACAGACTCAAGTGCATCGAAGCCGTTGAGGGTCAATTGGCACAGGCTGTCGACCCCGCCGACTATCACCATGTCGCACAGTCCGGCATGCAACAGCCGTTTACCGGCGGCAAACACCTTGGCGCTGGAGGAGCAAGCCGTCGACAGTGTGTAACAGGGGCCGCTCAGCTTGAACCAGGCTTGCAGGAAGCGACTGGTGCCCCCCAGCTCCTGCTGAAAATAGTGGTAATCCGAGGGGAAATGGCCGTGGCGATTGCGGTACTCCAGTGCCTCTTCACCCTTGGAGATCCCCGAGGTGCTGGTGCCTATGACAACCGCGATGCGCTCCTTGCCATATTTGGCCTTGGCGGCTTCCACCGCCGGGGTGATTTGCAGGGCGGCGCACAGCAACAGGGCGTTGTTACGACAGTCATAGTCGGCAAACTCGGCGGGAATGGCCGGTAATTCGCTGTCCACTACCCCGACTATGGCCGGCCGTTCAAACAACAGGTTGTCGCGGCTGACCATGCCGCGGCTGTCACCGGCGAGCAAGGCGTTAAGCACCTCGTCGGCCCGGTTGCCGAGAGGGGTACAAAAACCCGCATGATTTATGGCTGTAGTTGTCATATCTCTGTTTTGGGATCCGGCCCTGTATCTATTACAGGGGCTTAATGTTCAGTTTTAAATCGGCCTGCGGCATGTTCAAGGCCACTTCCGCATGCCAGATGTCGCGGCTGGAGTAACTTATCCGCATCAGCTCGCGATTGTCATTGCTCAGCAATACCCGGCACAGGACGGCGGCGCAATCTTCCAGTTTCACCCTGGCGCCATCCAGATAAGCGTTCAGCTTTTCCTCCGGCCAATAGATGAGTTGCAGCAAGGCCAGCAGATATTCTGCTTTAAACTCATTGCCGAGCAGTACACTCTGCTCGCTGGTCAGTGTATGTCCATCGTAGATCAAGGTAAACAGTGCTTGGCCCAGAGGTGCCAGCCCCACCACAGTCATCTGCTGCGGCTGCAGTTCCAGTTGGCTGATAAGCTCATGGCTCTGCTCCCCTCGTTGCAGCCGCACCTGCTGGCTGAGACTGAGCGTTTGCTCCAAAGTTTGAGTTTGAACCGAGTCACTGCCCTGGGGCTCATCTGGTTGCTTTGCGTCTTTGGCAGCCTTGGTATCAGAGGTTTGTCCCTTGGGCGCGGCCTGGTTCAGCGGCAGCGGCGCCAGACAATAACTGACATCCTTTGCCAGGGCAACGCAGGTTTGGCGATACAATAGCTGGCTGCAGCCACTCAGGCCAACCAGCACAGTGGCAAGCAGCAGCAAGCGGGTAACAGCGGCTGTCATAAGGCTTCCTCGACAGCGTCGCGGCAGAGGTTCACCACCAGATCCAATCTGCGCCGGGATTCACTGACAAAGGGGTTGTTGCTGTCCCAGGCGTAGCCCGCCAGGATAGAGCAGATCATCTGTTTTATTTTCGGGTTGGCGTCTTCAAAGAAGATCACCTCCTGGAATCTGCCGTCATACCAGGCTTCCACATAGGTGCGGAAGGTGTTGACCCCCAGCATCAAGGGCTCGGCATAATCCTGCTGCCAGTCTACCGCTTCCCCCTTGAGCTGGCGTACCAGACAGTTGCAGGCCAGACTGGCCGAGTGCATGGCTATGGTCACCCCGGAGGAGAATACCGGGTCGAGAAACTCACCGGCATTGCCCAGCAGGGCAAACTTGTCGCTGGCCAGGGTGCTGACATTGGCCGAATAGCCCTTCAAGGTGGCGCAGTCGCGGATCACTCTGGCGTCTTTAAGCAGCGCCTCCAGCCCTGGCTCTTCATTGACTATGGTGCGCAGTTGCTGCTCCAGGCTGCCTTCGAGTCTTGCCAGCAGGTGCGGTTCGGCCACCACCCCCAGCGAACAGGTGCCGTTACTGAAGGGGATCAACCAATACCAGATATCCTTGTTGCGCGGATGCACGCTGATAAGGATCTTGTTGCGGTCAAACTCCGGGTCGCTGATATTGTCCTCAATATGGGTAAAGATGGCCGAGCGGGCCGGCAGGCTGGAGGGGCATTCCAGCTGCAGCAATCTTGGCAGTACCCGGCCAAAGCCACTGGCATCCAGCAGATATTTGGCCTGCACTGAATAGACTCGTCCATTTTCGTCTGCCACTGTCAGCCGTGGCTCTGCGCTGAGATCCACCGCGGTGACTGTCTGGCCATAACGTATCTCTACCCCTTGGGTACTGGCGGTATCGGCCAGCAGTTTGTCGAACTGGCCTCGGGGAACCTGAAAGGTGGTGCCGGGGCCCGGGGTAAACTTGTCATTGAAATCAAAGGTGGTGTAGCGGCCGTTGCGCCGAAAGGCGGCGCCGTTTTTAAACTGAAACCCGGCCTCGGCTACGGCTTCTGTCATCCCAGCCTGCTCCAGTACTGTCATGCAGCAGGGCAGCAGGCTCTCTCCGATGGAAAAGCGTGGAAATTGGGCCCGCTCCAGCACCAGGGCATCTACTCCTTGTTGTTTCAGCAGACTGGCCGCGACCGAGCCGGATGGCCCGGCACCGATAATGACCACATCGACTTGTTCCACGGCATTGGCAGTGTTCACTTTGCATTCCTTGTAAGAGTTGAGGTTAGGGGAGCGAGTAACAGGGTAAAACCTATGCCCAGCGCCAGGGTTATACCAAAGGCGGCAATGGCATAGGTGTCACTCAAAGCCAGCAGGCCAAAGGCCAGCAGGGTGGAGGCGGCAGACATCAGCACCGCCAACATCACGCCTCTGGGATGCTGTTTGGCTTCGGCAAAAAACAGGCTGTAGTCCACGCCTATACCGAACACCAATACCAGTGCCAGGGCATGAAACAGGGTCAAGCCGCTGCCGAGCCAGCCAAGGGCGCCCAGAGTCAGAATCGCCGCCAGCGTTGGCACCAGCGCCACCCAAAGGCCGCGGCGCAAACCAAAGCGCCAGCTGAAAATCACCGCCGCCAACAGCAGTGCCAGCGCCAGCATCATCAGGGTCAATTGACGGTATTTGGCCATCAGCGCCGAGATATCGGCGACCTTGTCGACCAACTGCACGCCCGGGTTGCTGCTTGCCAGCTGCTTGAGGGCGTCGAGATCGCGGATGCCACCGAGCAGCACTATGGCGGCGTGAGCCGATATTCCGTCAGTGGGGGCGAGGTAGAGGTCACTCAGCCCTGAGGATTTGGCCCCTTCACTGGCGAGCCAGTCGGTGGCCGAGAGCGGCTGGAATTCGGCCCATTGCCTCGAGAGCGGCCCGGCAAGCTCGGCATTTAGTCCCAGGGTGTCCAAAACTGTATCTGTTTGGCGATAGATAAGCCCCTGCAACTGATGATCTTGCTGCTGGCGTTTGATGCTCGGCAAATAGTGGGCGATATTGACGCTGTTGCCGAGTTTGCCTTCCGCAATCAAACGTTTTAGCTCGGGCGCCAGCTGTTCGAGACGCTGCAGCATCTCCTCGGCGCTGTCACCCCGAACCAGCAGGAACTGATTGTCCGTGCCGCCACTCAGCAGTTGCCTGAGGGCATTTTCCGGCTCGCTGACCGCTGGTGGGCTGCTCTGCAGCGCGCGGATATCATCGTTGGCCTTGAGATAAATGCCGCCAAACAGCAGCAGTAACCCCAATGGCACTAGGATTAACAGACTGCTGCGCCGACCGAGAGTTTGCCAGAGACTCAGCAAGCGGCCAGCCAGCGCCAGGCGGCTGTCTCCGGCAAGCAAAGGGCTGGCGGCTATGGCCGGATACGCCAGCAGCAGTGTCAGCCAGGTGAAAATCAGCCCGCTGGCACAGAACACGGCCACCTGTTGCATGCCGGGGAAAGGCGCCAGGCCTATGCCCAGGTAGGCGCCGACACTGGTGATCAAGGCCAGGGTCACGGCCGGGAATATCTGGCCAATCACCTGCCTGGGAGAAGCCTTGGGATGTTGCAAGCGCTCGCAGTAGAAGTGAAAGCTGTAGTCGATGGCGATACCGATAAGGCTGGTGCCGAACACCAGGGTCAGCAGATGCAGTTCGCCAAACAGTGTCAGGGTAGTGACCGTCGCCGCCAGGAATCCACTGCCCAGGGTGAGCAGTGCCACCGTCAGCGGCATCAAGGAGCGAAACGCCAGCAGCACCAGCAGGATCACTCCAAGCAGGGAGACTAATCCGATACGGTTGATCTCGCTCTTGGCCGATTCTGTGGCGGCGGCGGCATGAAACAGGGCACCGGCCTTGAGCACTCGAATCTCTTGCGGCAGAGGCGCCAAGGCCTGCTCCAGCGCCTTGAGCTGGGTTGACTGTTGCTGCGGGTTAAAGGCGCTGCCTATGCCCTCGGCCATCACTATGGCTGCATACTGGCCTTGCGGCGTTGGTGCCAACATTATGCCATCTGCCTGGATGAGACTGCGGCCCTCGGCCAGCGACTTGAGCCAGTCGGGGAACAGCAACAGCGGATCTTCGGCAATCAGGTCGCTGCCGGCGGCGCCAAAGGCGCTATAGAGCTGTTGCTGCGCGTTTTGAATCAGAGTGGTTAATTCACCGCTAGCGAGTTGCTGCCTCTGGCTGTCACTGAGCAGCCCCATGCGATAGGGGAAATAGAAACGCCCCAGGGCGCTGAAGCTGTCGGCCTCGGCGCTGCGCACTCTCTTAAAGGCGCCTTGCTCCTTTTCCAGCGCACTTTGCAGCTGTTTGCCGGCGTTGATCGCCTGAGGCTTATCCTTGGCAATCAGGCCGATATACAGCTGATTGCCCAGTTTCTGCTCCATGCGTTTCAGCGCCGCTTCGGCGAGCGGATCTTCCTGCACCTTGGGCAGCATGGCGAGAATGTCGCTCTGAATACGGCCGCCCTGTTGCCACTGCCAGACGCCAAGCAGAATGAGCAGTGTCAGCAGCCCCAGCCACAACAGCAGGCCAACCGGCGCCGAGAGCCTGGGACGAGTGGGTTCAGGGCGAGGCGACATCAGGGGGTCACCTCGGGAAAGAAGCGAGCGCGCTCGCTGTCATTGAGTGGTGATTTGTCCAGTTCAGAGAAGAATATCTGGCTGATATCGCCGTTCTTGGCCAGCAGGGTCAGAGATTCGAGATCCTGACTGCCTTCGAGCACCATTTGCGGCAGCAGAGCTGCCATTGTCTGCTCCTTGGCCTTGAGTCCCAGTTGCCAATGACCCGTTTGGTCATTGAGCAGATAGAGTTCAAACCCCTGGCTCAATACCTGAATATCACCGGAGAGCAGGGATTGCATCATGCGCGGCAGCATTTCAGCCACGGCCGCCGGGCCGGCATCGGCCTTGGTGACACTGAGTTTGCCCTGGCTGTCCTGCTGGATAAGCTCGCCCTGTTTCAGCAGCAAGAGGTTGTCGAAGGGAGTCTGCTGTTGCCAGAGCATGCCCAGCTCTCGTTGAAACAGAAATTCGCCGCTGCTGCGAAGTGGCTGTTTCAGCACCCTGAGCCAGCGCACCTGCTCAAACTGGCCTCGGCTGCTGTCGCTGAGGGCCATCTTAGTGCTTAACTGTTGCAGAGCCTGCTCTGTGGCCGCCTTGGCAAAGAGTTTGTCGAATGCTTGCGCCTCCGGCCTGACTCTTCCCTTGGCTTCGGTGGCCAACACTGCCACCGGCTCTGTCTGAGTGTTATCAGCCGCCACTTTTCCCAGTGTCATAGTGGCCGGCGCCACTTCTCCTAAAGCCATGTTGCTGCAAGCGGCGTCAAACCAAACCAGTCCCAGCAGCCCAAGCAGTGTGGCTGGCTGCCGAGTGAGCCGAAAGCCGAAAGCTGAGGGGTTCATGACTTGGCCTCGGCGGCCGCGATAAAGGGCGCCAGGCGCTCACGGAACACCGGCGGGGTCACCAAGCACAGTTCCTGGGTCTGCATATCCACTGCGGCCTGTATGGTGTAGCCCTTGGTGAGGCGCTCACCAAGGGCGGCGTCGCAAATCTGGTAGTTGATCTTCAGCCGATTTTCCCACTCAACCAGGGCGGCACTCACCCGGATCTTCTGCTCGAAACGGCTGGGTTTGACGTATTTCAGCTGCAGATCCACTATCGGCCAGGCGTAACCCGACTCCTGCATTCGGCGGTAGCCGTAGTCGAACCTGTCCAGCAGCTTGCAGCGGGCTATCTCAAAATAACGCAGATAGTTGCCGTGCCAGGTAATGCCCATGGAATCGACATCGTGGAAGGGGATCTCCAGCTCTATTTCAGTGCTGAGGATGGCTTTCATCGGCACACCTCCCACTCCCCGGCTTGGATCTTGGCCAGGGTTTGCCGCAACAAGGCTTCCAGCGGCCTGTCTTCAATCAAGAGTTCAAAGTCGGCTTCCAGCTGCGCCAAAGTGGTGGCCACTGACTCGGTCAGCGACTCACGTTCCAGTTCACCGGCGAGCAGGCGCAGGCGGATCCCCTGACTCATGGCCAGCAGTGCGGCGGCGGCCACCTGCTCGGTCAGTTCCAATACCCGCAGGGCGTCACGGGCGGCAATGGTGCCCATGCTGACTTTGTCCTGGTTGTGGCACTCGGTAGAGCGAGAGAACACGCTGGCGGGCATAGTGTGTTTCAGCGCCTCGGCGGTCCAGGCCGAGCAACCTATCTGCACTGCCTTGAAACCGTGGTTGATGGGGCTGCGCTCGCCCTGGCTGGCCGACAGGTTGGCAGGCAGGCCGTTGTTGAATTTGGGATCCATCACCAGAGCCATCTGCCTGTCCAGCAGATCCGCCAAATTGGCCACCGCATTCTTGAGGCTGTCCATGGCAAAGGCGATATGGCCGCCATAGAAGTGGCCGCCGTGGAGAATATGTTCCCCCTCGCCGTCCACTATCGGGTTGTCGTTGGCACTGTTGAGTTCGGTCTCGATAAACTGGCGCATAAAGGGTAGGGCATCGGCCAAGACCCCGATAATGTGCGGCGCGCAGCGAATCGAATATCTGTCCTGCAGTCGGTCAGAGTTGCGTGGGTGTTCGTGGTGGTTGAGGTCTTCACGGATCCAGGCTGCGACCTGGTTCTGCCCCGGGTGCGGCTTGGCGGCAAACAGTATCTCGTCGAAATGGTTGGAGTTGCCCTTGAGTGTCAGCGAGGCCATAGCTGTAATGCGGGCGCACAGGCGGCTCAGGTACTCGGCCCTGTCATAGGCCAGACAAGCCAGCGCCGTCATCACGGCGGTGCCGTTCATCAGTGCCAGGCCCTCTTTGGGCCTGAGCTTGAGGGCGCTGATCCCAAGTTCGGCATAGACCTCGCTGGTGGCGCGGCGCTGTCCTTGATAGAAGACCTCCCGCTCGCCAACCAGTACGGCGGCCAGATATGACAGTGGCGTGAGATCGCCGCTGGCACCCACAGAGCCTTCCTCCGGGATCACCGGCACTATGTTGAGGTTCAGCAGCAGGGCTATGCGCTCCAGCAGCTCATAGCTGACACCGGACTTACCCACGGCCAGTGAGTTGAGGCGACAGGCCATCACGGCTCTGGCCTGGGGGATCTCCAGCACCTTGCCCATGCCGCAGCCATGAAAGCGCGACAGATGCAGCGGCAACTCGTGTACCAGATCCGGGCCGACATTGACGGTACAGGAATCGCCATAGCCTGTGGTGACCCCATAGACCACGCCTTCTTCATGGAGCAGGCTGTCGATAAAGTGGGCGCCGCGCTGGATATAGTCACGGTACTCTGCACTGGCGTTGAGGGTTACCGGCGCCCCTTTGGCGATGGCAACCACCTGCTCCAGTGTCAGTGATGTTTGGCCGAAGCCGACCGTCTTGGTGGCCTTAACTGTTGCGCTCATGAATTGTCCTTGGGGCGGTCAGCAACTTGGTCCTGCCGCCAAAAATCGAAAAAGTTAAACCACTGCAGTGGTGCCTTGCGGGCAAAATGTTCCAGTCGCTGGGCATAGAGGCCTGCTGCCTGTTGCAGCCGCTGCTGCCGCTCGGACCTCGGGCCTTTGAGGCTCTGCTCGAAGGGCTCTAACCAGACCTTATAGCCCTGCTGCTCCCGCAGGCAGAACATGGTGTAGATGGGGCAGTCCAGCAGACCGGCCAGAATAAAGGGGCCCTGGGGGAAGGGCGCCATCTCGCCGAGGAACGGCACTTTCACCGTGCGACCCGGGCTATGGCTGGAGGTGCGATCGGCGGCAATCACCACTAATTCACCGGCCTCGACCTTGCTTTGCAACAACATGGAGGTGGCCGGGTTGAGTTCGGTGACCTGAAGTAAGTTGAGTTCACTGTCCGGGTTCAGTTGTTTGAGCACCCGGTTGAAGTTTTCGGCATTGCGGGTCATCACCATCACATTGACCTTCACCTTGCGCTGGTGAATGGAGATGGCGCGGCACAGCTCGATATTGCCAAGGTGAGACACCAGTAACACGGCTCCCTGGCCACTTTGTAACTGCTCGGCCAACTGCTGACGGTCGCTGAACTCCACCTGTTGCAAACGAATGCGATCGCACCAGGCATCGATGCGATCCAGTGCGGCATTGCCGAAGGCGAAGAAGTGGCGCAGGCTGTCGCGCCAAGTCACCGGCTGACCGAGATTCGGGTGCTGTGGCTCCAGTGCCTGAACCCGCTTTAGAAACGCTTGTGATGCCTCGCGGGCCTGTCGCCCCGTGATAAAGAAATAACAGATCACCGGGTACATGATCGCCCGCGCCAGCCAGTGGCCGCCGAAACGATAGCTCTCGGCCAGCAGCTTGATACCCCAGTAGCTGCCCCGCTCCTTGATGTTGGACCAATGAGCGCCTTGGGGGTTGTCTTGTGCCGCTTGGGTTGGCCCCAGTTTCTGCCCCTTGAGCTTGCGCCACAGCATGGAGAAAAACAGCCTGCTGTGCAGCTTGCTGATCCGCACATTGTCGGCCAGCCCCTGAAAATGGCTGCTGCCGTCTTCCGGGTAGATCACCTTGGTGGGGATATGCTCTATGGCAACACCGCGCCAGTAGAGACGCACCATGACTTCGATATCAAAGTCCATCCGCTCGCCGAGGGCTTCGCTGCTAAGCAGGGCCTCGGTGGCCGCCAGTGGATAGACTCGAAAGCCGCACATGGAATCGCGGATATCCAGGCTCAGGGTCTCGACCCAGACCCAAAAATGGGTCAGGTAACGGCCGTAGAGCCGACCCTTGGGCACGGAATCATCATATTGCGGCAGGCCGGAGATCAGCGCCTTGGGGTTGAGCTGCGCCCTGGCGATTAGCGCCGGAATATCTTCCAGATTATGTTGGCCGTCGGCGTCCACCTGTAGGCCGTGGGAAAAACCCGCGGCCCAGGCGGCGCGCAGGCCTGTCATCACGGCGGCGCCCTTGCCGCGGTTATAAGGGTGATGCAGCAGGCTGACCCAGTCGCTGTGCTGTTCGGCCAACTGTTGCAACAGATAGCGGGTCTCATCGTCGCTGCCGTCGTTGATCAAAAAGCAGGGCAGCCCCAGCGGTTTGAGGGCTTCCAGCGTCGCAGCGATATGGCCCCTGTGGTTGTAATTGGGGATGATCAGCGCCAGCTTCATTGCTTGGCCTCTGTCTTGAAGGCGATACGACCCGAGCCGAACTTCTGTTCGCCGTCGCTGTAGCTGAAGCTCAGTTTACCCTTGGCGGGGTTATTGCTGATGCTGAGGGTGACTTGCATATTCGGCAACAGCAGTTGCTGAAACTTGAGCACCTCGAGTACCGCGACTTCGGCATCATAGCCGAATGCCTGGCTGCCGAGACGCACGGCCCAGTCCAGTTGAGTTACGCCGGGCAATACCGGCTGGCCGGGAAAGTGGCCGGTAAACATAGGCAGCTCGGCCGGAATGCTCAGGCGCCAACTGGCTTCATTGTCCTGATGCCGGTGTTGAACAATGGGCGGAAGAACAGACTTAATCATGATCAAACAGCTCAAGAATATCGTTTTTGAGCAACTTGCCCTGGGCATTGAGCGGCAGCTGCTGTGGATAGCGCCAGCGCCTTGGCAGAGTCACACGTTCAAATTGGCTCAGCAGATGGGCCTTGAGGGCGTTGTTGATGCTGAGTTTGCCCTCGGCTTCGAGCTGTGCCTTACCGGCGGCGGAAAGCTCTACCGCCGCGCCCAGTTGCACTCTGGGGTTTTCCAGCAGCACCAGATGCGATTGGGTCACCCAGGGATGGGCGTTGAGCAAGGTTTCCATCTGCACCAGAGACAAGCGCTTTTCCTCTATCTTGACGATGCGGTCCAAGCGGCCTTCGAGGCAGAACTGGCCTTCGCCCAGCAGCCGAACCTTGTCTTCACAGCGGTATTGGCCGTCGTCTTCGAGATAGGGGGAGCGCAGCAGCAAAGCGCCGTCGCTGTCATTGCTCAGCTCCATGGGGGTAAAGGCCTGCCAGGGGGTATCGCTGCTCTGTTGGCGCCGATAACCTATGCCGCCGGTTTCCGTGCTGCCGTAGACCTCGATTGGCAGGCTACCGTAGCAGCGCTTGACCCCTTGGGCGGCTTCCAGGCTCAGGGGCCCGCCGGAGCTGAAGATCAGGCTGGGAGTGTGCAGCTGGCGTTCATGCTCCAGCGCATCCGGCAGCCTCGACAGCTGCGCCGGGCTGCTGATCAGGCACAGGTTGGGAAACAGGGCGGTGTAATAACTCAGGGTTTCCGGGTATTCCACCAGATCGCTGAGGAAGGGGCGACTGGCCGCCAGTGGCCATAGAATCTTAAACAGCAAGCCATAGATATGCTGGTGGCTGACGGTGGCAATCACACTGCACTGTGGCAGGTGAGCGGCGAAGGTCTGCTCCAGCACACTGACTTCGGCATCCAGTTGCTGCAGGCGCTTGCGAACCGCCTTGGGTTGGCCGCTGGAGCCTGAGGTGAACAGCAGCAGTTCGCCGAACTCATCCCCCTCGGCCATCTGCGGCCAGGGCGAGTGGGGCAGTGACAGCTCTTTTTTCAGCTCGAGCCAGATCTTGCCCTCACACAGGGGGCGGTCTGACACTATGGCATCAAACTCCTGGGTCAGTTCGCTGAGAGTACCAGGCTGAGTGTTGGCCGGCAGTATGATCTGCTTGCCCGACAACAGGGCGGCGCAGAGGCCAACGGCGAACAGATCGCTGCTGTCGCAGGCCAATAGCCAACGCTTTTCCGACCGGACTTGCAGGCGCTGATGCAGATGATAGACCTGGGTGGCGAACAGTGAACCCGTGACTATGTCATGGTGGTTAAAACTGATCAGTTGTTGCCCTGCTGGGCCTTGGGTAAGCCAGGTTTTCAATAACTCTGTCATAACTGTCCCTTTATGATCGCTTCAGACAAAAGTGGCGATAGAGCCATTCTCCGCCACCGAGCAGCCCCATTAGCAGATAGGCTATCAGGCCGTTGTACAGGGTCCAGATCTCCAGGCTGGTAAACAGCGCCGTATAAGCCGCCATGCCGCCGTTGAAGACAAACAGACCGCACCAGAGTTGTGTGACCCTTACCAGGTAGGGCTTGGCTTCCTCGGGCAGATCCGGCTCGGCCAACCTGGCCAGACGTTCCACCATGCTGGGACCTTTAAGCAGCGAAGAGGCAAACAGCACCAGCATGCAGGCATTGACCAGTACAGGGTAGTACAGCAGCCAGTCCTGACGCTTGGCGAGCAGGCTGCCAAGCGCCAGCAGTAACCCCAGAACGACAGGGGCGGCCAGCGCCTTGAGCTTTTGCTTCCCCAGCAGCAACCTGGCGCCGAGCAAGGCCGCCAGCAAGAGTGCCAGGCCATTGCCCGGCAGATAGTTCAGTCCCAGATATACCGCCAGGGGATATCCCAGCAGCAACAGGGCCGTGACTGTCTGAGCCAGGGCACGCATCAGTCTTTAACCAGTCCCTCGATGGCGTTAACCACGTCGTTGACCGTCCGTACCGACTTGAATTCATCGGGCTGGATCTTTTTGCCGGTCAGCTGTTGCAGTTTGATCACCAGATCCACCGCATCTATGCTGTCCAGATCCAGCTCTTCATAGAGGGAAGCCTCTGGGGTTATCGCCTCGGCGTCCACTTCAAACTCATCGACCAGGATCTTGCTCAGCATTTCCAATATCTGTTCACGGCTTTGCATGAGCACCTCCTACGCGCGCTGGGATTCGATAAACGCGGCAAGGCTGGCCACACTGTAAAAGTGGGCCTTGGTTGCCTCTGAGTTGGCTTCTATCTTGACGTCGAACTGCTTCTTGATCGCCAAGCCCAGCTCAAGTGCATCGATGGAATCCAGTCCCAACCCCTCACCGAACAGCGGTGCTTCGGTATCTATATCGTCGATACTGATATCCTCAAGATCGAGGCAATCTATGATTAGCTGTTTAATTTCGTTATGTAAGCTCATAATTTATATCTAATTGTTGTTTGTAATAGGTTTCCAGATCTCTGGTGAGTTGGCGTGCCATCCGGGCATCGCCACCGCTTTCGGCATCATACCTCAGATGCGCTATGCTTGCCCCGGTTTCCACTTGCATCTGTATGGTGCGTCTCGGGATTTCATACCAGGGATCCTGTTTGGTGAGCCCGGGATGAACCACCCTGAGTACCACTGGCAGAATATCGGCCCCGGCGCGCAGGGCGATATTGGCTGACCCGCGGGCAAAGGGGTTGATCGCCGCACCTTTTACCGTGCGGGTGCCCTCGGGAAAGATGATCAGATTAGTGCCTCTGGCCAACACTTCGCGGCAGTCCTGTAGCAGCAGCTCGGCGCCGCGATTGGGAATATAGCCGGCGGCGGAGACGACTCCGCGCAAAAAAGGGTTACGCCACAGTCCCTGTTTTACTATGCAGCCGGCATTGGGCATCAGGCTGATTAACACCACCACATCTATGAGGGTGGGGTGATTGGCAATCACCACCATGCCCTTGGCCTGCTGTAATCGCTGCAGATTGACTGTGCTGACCCTGACCACGCCGGCCCAGGTCAGCATATGCACAAAGCCACGGAACATGTAGTGCACCGCTTTTTGTACTCTTTGAATGCGCACATCGCGCTCGCCGGGCCAGAATCTCAGCACAGGTAAAATGGTCAAGGAGCTCAGCAGGCCGCCGAGGCCGAAGGCGATATAACAGCTGATACCCGCAAGCCAACGGGGAAAATAGCCGATGCCGGTCGCCGGGGTTGTCATAGCGGCTCCCGGGAAGGTTCCAGCTGCCAATACCACTGGGCCAGCTGCCCCTGAATTGCCGTGCCGTTTGCCAGTGCCTGCAGCAGTGCGCCGAAGCTCAGCGGCTGCCCGGCGCCGGTCTGCTGGCTCAGGGTAACTCTGGCTATGCCGGTAACATCGGCCGGGGCCAGCTGCAGAGACAAGGCCAGTGGCAGTTCCATCTCTTGGGTAAATTCATCATAGACGGGCGGCACAGGGTCATCGCCGAACACCAATAGCAGGGGGCTGGGGTCCTCGGCCAACTGGGCCCAGGCTTCCAACATGGCTTGGGATAGGGTATCTGTGCCCGCCGCCACTGAAGTGGAAGCGCCAGTATTACCCGTGACTATGCCAAACAGACCGCTGGCGGTGTTGTGAACCGATTGGCTGAAACCCATGGGAGAGAGCGGCTGCCTGGCAATAATATCCTGCAGCAGTTCTATGGTGCGATTGAGTTCGCCATGGCGCGAGGCAAATACGCTGCGGCATTGGCTGGGAGCTTCGGCCTGGAAAGCGGCTTCCAGCATCATCTTGCTCAGGCGGCTGAAACGGCGCCGCTGCATGGCGGCAACCTGAGGTAACTTGGGGGCGAGGCGATCGCTGTCATCAAGGGCGCAGTTGCTGCTCTGCCACTGTTGCCAATCTTGCTGCTGTTGATACTCCGGAGACCAGGCTCCCCAGGAGAGAATACTGAACGCTAGTTGCACTGCTTTGCCTCTGACACAGATCTTTGTTGCTATCCCTTACGGGTCGTGAGGGAGTGAATCTGTTGGGTCGGAATGCGACCGCCGTACCGATTGCCTTTCCCCTCTGAAACACCGGTACAAAGGGCTGTATTCTACACTGAAAGTACGGGTTTTAAGAAGGGGTTTAGGTTACAGCTAAAGATCAGTTACAACTTTTCACTAACAAGGGAATCGCCCGGCGACTGCCGGGTGATTCAAATGCTGCTCAGTTGTTCAACTGGCTTTGCAGTCGCCGCAGTGCCGTTTTGATTTTGCGAGTGTTGTCGGGCCCCATACGTACCAGCATTTTCTGCGCGTTGGGCAGGGCTTCCAGCTTGGGATCGACAAACTTGTAGTTCACACTGATGGCATACAGCTCGATAGGATCTTCTATTACAGGGGTAGCCAACAGCACCTTGATGGCTTGTTGCATCCGCTCATCGAATTTGAGGTTGGGATAACCCAGCTCATCGAATGCCTGCTCCAGCAGCGGCGACAATTGACGATAGGTGTTGAGCAGCTGCTCGTCGTTGAGCCCGGTGAGGAAGTCAGCGTAAAGGTCGTATCTGTGGTAGCTATCCGGATCCAGATAAGTCTTGTTGGCAATTTCAGATACAGTGAAGGTGTCGCTCGGGCCTTTCATCGGACTGGTTTTACGAGCCAGTTCACCTTGGGCCAGATTATCGACAAACACCACGAACTGGCGTACCAGATCTTGTTCAACCAGCAGTGGCTCTATCTTCATACCATCGGCCATGGCCACGGCCTTTTCATGAACATACTCATCACTTTCGGCCAGTGAAGGCAGGGGTTGTTCCGGCTCGGCTTCGGGCTGAACCACTTCAGGTTCAGGCTCGGGCATGGTTTCAGGTTCAGGCACCTGAACCTGGGTTGGCAGCGGTTCGCTGGGCGCGGGTTCAGGGAGTTCAACCTGGGTGGGTTCTGCTGTTTGCTGCGGCTCTTGTTCGCCGCTGAAATAGTAGTAGGCTCCTCCTGCAATCAGCAATACCAACACTAGCAGGATGATAACAATGCCACTGTTGCCAGAGGACTTTTCCTGCGGCGCGATTCTATCTTCTTGATTGACTTGCATTGGATTTCCTTTCATTGATACCTGTGAGGCAGCGCTTCTCCCATTCTGCAAATATTGGCCATCTTGTCCAGCTTTCGGCCATTTAGCAGCAAGATTTATTTGTGAAATATTGCCAGTAGAGCAGATCCTGTGGTGGCTGACTTGAACCCCGGCTGAACTCTCGGCAATTTTGTGACGTTTTTAGCGCACTAGGCCTGAACATATTGCTGCCGGTCGCCCAGCCAGCGCTGAATGATGGCATCGACATTCTCCGGTGCCTGGCTCATCACATGACGGGCCAGTTTCTGGATGTGGGGAATAAGCGCCTGATCCCTGACCAAATCGGCCACTTTCATATCGGCTATACCTGTCTGGCGGGTGCCCAGCACCTCACCCGGGCCGCGGATCTCCAGATCTTTTTGGGCAATCACAAAGCCGTCGTTGCTCTGACGCAATACTCCAAGCCGTTTGGTAGCCGTGTGTGACAGCGGTGCCTTGTACAGCAGGACGCAGTGGCTGGCCACGGCGCCGCGACCGACCCGGCCGCGCAACTGGTGCAACTGCGCCAGCCCCAGCCGTTCCGGGTTCTCGATGATCATCAGACTGGCGTTGGGCACATCGACCCCCACTTCAATGACAGTGGTGGCCACCAACAACTTGAGCTCGCCGCGTTTGAAGCTGTCCATGACTTGTTGTTTTTCGGCGCTCTTCATACGGCCATGTACCAGGCCTATGCTCAGCTCCGGCAGGGCGGCACGCAGCTCTTCACAGGTGTCTTCGGCTGCCTGGCATTCGAGCACTTCGGATTCCTCGATAAGGGTGCAGACCCAGTAGGCCTGGCGACCGTCATTGAGCGCCGCCTGACGTACCCTGTCGATTACCTCCTGACGCCGACTGTCACTGATGGCCACTGTGGTGACCGGGGTACGCCCCGGCGGCAACTCGTCGATGATGGAGGTGTCCAGGTCTGCATAGGCGGTCATCGCCAGAGTGCGGGGAATAGGGGTCGCCGTCATGATCAACTGGTGGGGATGAAAACCCTGGCTGATGCCTTTCTCTCTTAGTCCCAGGCGCTGATGTACGCCGAATCTGTGTTGCTCATCTATGATGATCAACGCCAGCTTGTGAAACTGTACCTGCTCTTGAAAGATGGCGTGGGTACCTATCACCATGTGGGCACTGCCGGAGGCGATATCCTCCAGCGACTGAGCCCTGGCCTTGCCCTTGAGCTTGCCCGCCAGCCAGCCGACCTTGAGCCCCAATGGCTCCAGCCATTGACTGAAATTAATTGCATGTTGCTCGGCCAACAGTTCAGTGGGCGCCATCATGGCCACCTGATAACCGTTTTCTATCGCCTGCAGCGCTGCCATGGCTGCCACCAGGGTCTTGCCCGAGCCAACATCGCCCTGAACCAGGCGCATCATGGGTTGCGGTTTTTCAATATCGCGGCCGATATCTGCCACCACTCGCTGCTGCGCCCCCGTAGGTTTAAAGGGCAAGGCGACGAGGAAGGGATTGAGCAAGGCGCCGGTGGCGGGCAAAGGCACGGCTTTGTCATGATTGCTGCGCTCTCTTAGCTTGAGCATAGACAGGTTATGCGCCAGCAGTTCTTCCTGCACCAGGCGTTGTTGCGCCGGGTGTTGCCCCTGTTCCAGACGGTAGATGTCGACATCCGCCGGGGGCCTATGCAGGGTACGCACTGCCTGGGCCAGACTTTGCTGATTGGGGCGCAGCGCCTCGGGCAGTAACTCCTGCAGTCCGTCCTCCTGCAGCAGGTTTAGAGCCTGCTCGGTCAATTTCATCCAACTGGCCTGCTTGAGCCCTTCAGTGGTGGGATAGATGGGCGTCAGGGTTTCACTGAGGTTGGGCGGTTCGTCGCCTTTGAGTATCTTGTAATCCGGATGAATGATCTCGGCCTGGTGGTTACCTCGGCGCACTTCGCCGTAGGCTCTAATGGTCAGACCTTGTTGCATGGCATTGCGCTGGGCGGCTGAGAAATTGAAGAACCTCAGGGTCATGGTGCCGCTGTCATCACGGACATTGCAGATCAACATACGCTTGCGGCCATTGATGATCTGGCTGGACTGAATTTCGGCTTCTATGGTGCCGTAGCTGCCGGGTGTGAGGCTGGCTATGGGGTAGATGCGGGTTCTGTCTTCGTAGCGCAGCGGCAGGTGGAACAGCAGATCCTGTACCGTGTTGATTCCGAGCTTGTGCAGTTTCTCAGCCATTTTAGCGGCTACGCCCTTGAGCTCGGTGATAGCAATAAGATCCAGTCTCTGCAAACCTTTAGCACCGGATTACTGTGAATTTATACATATACTATCAGAGAAATAGCCCTTGGCAATGCGTTGCTTTTATCGGCCGGGTAAAGTGTGGTGCAATGGCGGCAGGGCTTCTGCCTGGGTGGGCGGGTGTATGGCAAAAGCCCTGATATATTTGTGACGGATTAATCTGTCAGTGCCACCAGTTCAGCAGGGTGACCAAGGGCTTTATCAGTAGCTGAACGCTGCCTATTACAAACAGCCAGGCGCCGATAAGGGTGTGAACGTCAGTGAGAAAAAAGAAGCTGCCCAGTAGAAAACAGAGCGCGACTATTAGGTCGCTTAGGGTATTGAACAAGGCGTGTTTGGGAAGAGGGGTGGCGGGGGCTTTGATATCTTGCTCGGCAAAATATCGCTGCTTACTGTCGATCATGGTTCCTTCTTGGTAGTTATGATTTGCCGCGATACCTTAACGCTGCTACCTTCCGAGTGCAAATCTAATTCCCTAATTATTTGTTTTAATGAGAATAAATATATCTACATAACCATAAGATTAAGTTAACAACTTGCATCTTGGATTCGGCAGGCTTGGCAAAAGAGTAGCGTAACTTAACGGCCCAGGCCTGAACCCTGGCTAACGGTTATTTCACCGTTAAAGCCTATCAGTTCGGCGAGTGTTTGTGCGTAGGCTCTGGCCTTGTCTGTGGCCTGCTTTTGGGGTTTGAACAGGCCAAAACCGAGTCGCTCACGCTCAGAAAAACAGAGTACCACGCTGACACTTATGAGCTCTTCGTCAGTGAGGTGTTCAAGCATGTGACTTCTGAATCTTTCGTTATAGGTATTGCGTTGCACCTCTATGCGGCAGAGTTGACTGAGAGGCTTGCTTTTCCCGCCCCGGAAGACGCAGTCTTGTTGCAGATCCAAAGTTACGGGTTTGAGTAGGCGGTAGAGGTTCAGGCCCATGATGATGCCGCTGAGCCCCAGCACTATGGCTATGATGGCAGCCATAAACCAAGTGTCCTGTCTGGCGGGGTCCAACACGAGTACTGCCAGAATTCCGGCAAGCATCAGCAGTAGTCCCCAAAGCGCGTATTTCAGTTGCGTTTGCCTGCTGCGCCAGATGAGTTTCAACTTGCCCGGCTTAGCCTCAAGCTCTGTCATCAGCATATACTGCTGATATTGGCAGAGCCTGACTTGCTGTTGGTTTTTGGTCATAAAACAGTCGCCATGAAATCAGTAGTTTGTCGTAAAACCCAGTGCTCAAGCCAGTAGGCTCGAGTGAGCCGCTATCAGTTGCCAGCCGGTTGCTTTTTGCTGCCAAACCCGGGTAAAACGAAAACGGCCGTTGGTCGGTGCTTTGGCATAGCTGCCTTGAATATTCACCTCCGCCGACACTATCGCAGTCCCCTGATGCAGTCGTATCTCTTCGGCCAGGGTGTCTATCCGAGTGATGTTGAGCAGGCCTGAGCTATGGGCATGCAGATCCTCTGCTTTGCCGAGCACTTGCCCCAGGTGATTGGTGAATATCAGCTGAGGCGACAACAGTCTATCCAGCAAATTGATATCCGAATTCAACATGGCACTATGCAGTTGGCTTTCCAGTTGTTGAATCTCTGAGATGTGATTCATGGTTATTCCCAAGGCCTGAGGAGTGGCGGCAAAGAGGCAAGAAGGTTAAAAAATACTGACTTTGGCACACTTGCTGCAGTACCAGGAGTTCTGCCATTGGTTCAGTGCCGCGCGGTATTGCTGCATTGACTTTCGCCCTCCCAAGTAGTTTTTCCATAGCCAATCGGCGCTCAGGATCAGAGTAAAACTGGAGGCAAAAAAGCACAGCACTCCAAGCCAAAAACTGCTCCAGTTGCTGCCAGCCTGAAACCCCAGGTAGCCGCCCAATAGTAGCCCGGGGAAAGCCGCCAGAAATAGCACCAAGGGCTGAGGGTCAGATGGCGGCGAGCAGCGCTTGGCCAGTTTGGTTTGCAGTTGGGCGCTACCCTTGAGTTTTTGTTTTCCATGCACAGAAAAGGGCTGGTTGTTCCACACGGGTTTGGCCGAGGCGCTGACTGAAACTTCTGTTGTGCCCTCGGCATGAATGGCTTTGAAGTGTTTGATATTGTCTGAGCCGCAATGTCTGCAATGCATTGATTGTTCTCCTTAACTTGGACTAACCGGATCCCTGATGTTGCTCGTTCAAACAACTGCCTTTGAGTAACAAGTCTGAGCTGAACGCCGAGTCATGGTAAAGCTTTTAGCCTCTGGGTTGAACCCCGAGATGCCACGCTTGCGGTATATTTAAGTGAACCCGCATTAATGGATATAACAGTGAAATTTATCGGGCGTGTTGACCCTAAAAAAGCCAAGCCATTTTAGAGGCTGGACAGCGCCTCACTTTCCGATATTCGCAGAGCGGAACCGGTTTTTGCCTGTTTTGGCAAGCCGGCCTTGGTTTCTTAAACCCCTGCGATTGGGGCTCAGGATACAGGTCTCTGCGTAAGGTAAGTGAGTTGTGTTTGTTTGAGCGCCTTTATCACTAGTGCCTTACTGATTTTTCCAAAGAGAAAAACATCCAACAACCGAGTAACTTACTCTCCGAAAAACTAACCTCAAGTTGTGAGCCCCTGCATGGTTAAATTGATTAACCTGAGTAGAATCCGCGCGCCAATAACATATGCGTAAACTCTATTTGGGGAGATATTGATGAAGTTGAGTAAAGTCGGTCTTGGGGTCACTGTGTTGATCTGCTCGCAACTGGCGGGTTGTATGGGACAGATGGGGCTTTCAGGCATGTTGACCAAAGGCAATCTGAGTGCGGTGGATAACCGTTACGGCCGCGCCGGTTTGTACCTGTTGCTGGCGCCCGTCTATGGCATTACTGCCGCCGCCGATCTGTTTATTTTCAACAGTATTGAGTTTTGGACCGGCAAGAACCCTATTACCGGCAAGTCACCGGCCTTGGTAGATATGCCGGCCGATGCAGTGTTCAAGATCAATCATAAACTGGACAAGGATCTGACCACTGCCCCGGTAAAACTGAGCCGTGCCAGCATGTCAGCCATAGATGACAATACTTTGGCGATGACGCTGAGCTATGAAGATGGCACCGAGCAGGTAATGCTGGGGCGCAAGCAGGGGGAGATGGTGGACTTCTACCTGGATCAGCAATTCATTGCCAGTGTCAGCATAGCTGAAATGGAGAGTTATGTAGCGGCTCGCTCCTGAGCGCTTTTGGGCTGTTTTGGCCCTTAACTTGATGATATCCCGGGTTTTGATTATTCATTTTTGGTGTCAAAACCCGGGATTTTTTATGCTACTGCGGCTTGGCAATAAAGCTCTTCAGAAGCATTCAATTGTCAGTCCATAATCAGGTTCAGGCGCTGGCGTGGGTGACCAGATAGCCCATATAGCCGCAGTAACCCAGCAATAATATGGCGCCTTCGCGGCGACCGATACGAAATCCGCTCCAGGCAAAGGGCAACACCAACAGTGCCAGGGTTAGCATCACGCTGAAGTCCAGGCTGCTGAAGCCGGAAGAGCTGATGGGGTGCACCAGGGCCGTGACCCCGAGGATCCCCAGCAGGTTAAACAGGTTGGAGCCAACCACATTACCTATGGCGATATCGCTCTGGCCCTTGAGTGCGGCCAAAATCGAGGTCACTAATTCCGGCATGCTGGTGCCTATGGCAATAATGGTCAGGCCGATCACTACTTCGCTGATACCGAAGGTACGGGCCAACTCGACTGCGCCATCGACAAACAGTATGCCGCCGCCCACCAACATGCCGATACCGGCGATGATAAACAGCAGCGACAGTAGAGGGTTCTTGGGGCCTTCAATAGGTTCATCGGTATCTTCGCCCTTGCTGCTGAAATAGCTGAGCAGCAGATAGCCTACCAGTAAGCTGGTCAGCACGGCGCCGTCAATCAGGCTCAGTTCACCGTCGAGTACCAGCAGCCACATCAGAATAGAGGCGCCTATCATCAGTGGAATGTCGCGTCTGACCATCTGTGTCTGAACGCCTATCGGGCGGATCAGTGCGGTCAGGGCCAGGATCAGACCGATATTGGCGATATTGGAGCCCACCACGTTACCCAGAGCAATGCCCGGGCTACCGGCCAGTGCTGACTTAACGCTCACTGCCAGTTCGGGAGCACTGGTACCGAAGGCGACGATCGTCAGGCCGATCACCAGCGGGGCGATTCCCAGACGCAGGGCGATGACGCTGGCGCCGCGAACCAAGGCTTCGGCTCCCAGAGTCAAAATTAAGAAGCCGCCGAGAATAGAGAGTGCAATCAACATTGAAAACCGCTTTTCCTGTCAGTAAGGTGCCATACAGAACGGCACCGATGAATGTATTTGGGCTGCCAGCATAAGGTTTTTCCCCTCGAAGGCAACCCCTTTTTGACAGAATATGTCATAAAAATCCCGGCCGGAGCCGGGATAATCAGATAAATCAGGATAAGGGCTTTAGATTTCGTCTTCCCAGACGACCTTGGCGCCGCGGATGCCTTCCATCCGGCTGGCGTATCTGCTCTCCAACACATGGCGCTTGATTTTCAGCGTTGGGGTCAGCACATCGTTTTCTATGGTCCAGGGCTCCTTAACCACCAAAACAGCTTCCACGGTTTCATGGGACTCCAGGTTGGGGTTAACCGCATCCACAGTGGCCTTGAGCGAGGCGCGTACCTCTTCTCTGGCTTGCAACGCCGCCCCTTCAGAGAGTTGCACCAAAGCCACTGGGTGGGGCAGTCCCAGGCCGATGACGCAGATAAGCTCCACATGGGGATCCTGCGCCATCTTACGTTCAATCGGCACTGGCGCCACATACTTGCCCTTGGCGGTCTTGAAGTTATCCTTGACCCGGCCTGTGATGCTGACGCAACCGTCGGCATCTATGGCGCAGAGGTCGCCGGTGAGGAAAAAGCCCTCTTCATCGAAGGCGGCGGCTGTGGCTTCCGGCGCCTTGTAGTATTCACGCATCAATCCCGGGCTCTTCACCAGCAGTTCGCCATTGGCCGCCTGCTTGACTTCGCAGCCGATCACCGGCTTGCCGACAGTGCCTATCTTACTGGCATCGAAGGGGAAGTTGATAATTGAGTAGGCGCAGTTTTCCGTCATGCCCCAGGCTTCGCAGATATCCAACCCTATGTTGTGATACCACTCCACCAGTGACGGAGGTATCGGCGCCGAACCTGAACCGAGCAAACGACACTTATCCAGCCCCAGGCCCTTATGGATCTTGCGTTTGACCAGATGGCTGATGAGGGGGATCTTCAGTAGCAGATTGAGCCTGGCGTAGCCGACCTTATCGATAATGTTCTTTTGGAACAGGGTCCACAGCCGAGGTACCGAGAAGAATACGGTTGGCCGCATTCGCTGCACATCGGCAACAAAACTGTCGAGGCTTTCGACAAAGGCAACGCAAGAGCCGGAATAGAAGGAGGAACCCTCTATCGCCACCCGCTCTGTGATATGAGCCAGCGGCAGGTAGGACAGCAGTCTGTCTTTACCATCTGTCTTGAGATCGCGCACCACGGCATTACAGGTCCAGCCGTAACTGCCGAAGGTTTGGATGGCGCCCTTGGGCTTGCCGGTGGAACCTGAGGTGTAGATCAGCGTCATTACCTGCTCGGCCTCGGGATAAGGGGCATCCACCAGAGGTGTACCGAGATTCAACAGTTGCTGCCAGTGATATTGAGCCGGCATGGTGTCATAAGGCATCGCCAGGCGCAGAATATCACCGCCGACACCGGCTTCCTGATCGGCCCAGTGATCCAGTTTACCCAGTATGATGGCCTTACAGCCACTGTGTTCCAGCACGTAGCGTATGGTATCGGCATTGGCCGTGGGGTAGATGGGCACACTGATATAGCCGCCGTGCATCAGCGCTAGATCGGTAATGAACCACTCGGCGCAGTTTTTTGACAGCACGGCTATCTTGTCGCCGGGTTGCAGCCCCAAGTGACGCAGGCCGCCGCAGAGTTGTTGCACCTTGGCCTGTACCTGACGCCAGGTCAGATCCTGATATTGGCCGTTGATTGGCTGCCTGAGATAGATCTCATCGCCTTGAGTCTCTACCCAGTGGTCGAGCATTTCCACCGGGCTCTTGAATGATGCTTCCATGGGGTGTCCCCTTTACTGTTCTTGTTATCTGCGTAGCTGCAGCTTCCCCCACGGCGGCTGCAACGATCTGATTATCTGTTAGTTTCGCTATGCAGTGGCCAAACCAGTATGGCGACAATTGTGATCTGGTGCAATATTTAATCGGTTGTTTGAAATGCTTCACAGTTCCTGGATGGGTTCACGCATCCGTTGCCACCAGTCGGCAGCGGCGACTATCTGGCCCTGCGCGTCTATGGTCGGGTAGGGAATGCCTTTGCGCCGACAGGCTTTGGCATAAATGGGATGGCCTTGCTCAAACAACATGGTCTGGCAATAGTCATTGTCCAGCTTGCGACTGCCATAGAGGCCGGCCTCTTGCCGCTGACGCTGCGCCTCATACAGCAGCAGCGCCGACGCCACCGAGACATTGAGGGATTGCACCATGCCGACCATGGGGATCACTACCTGCTCGTCGGCGGCGGCCAGGGCTTCGGCGCTGATGCCATCACGTTCATTACCGACAATAAAGGCGGTGGGGCGGCGGTAATCCAGCTCCCGAAAGTCGCGGGCCTGAGGGCCGAAATGGGTGGCGACCAGCTGCATTCCGCGCGCCTTGCAAGCCTTGACTGCCGAGGCAAAGTCATAGTGTTTAATGGTTTTTACCCACTGCTGGCTGCCGGAGGCGGTATTGCCGGACAGGCGCATATCGGCATCGGGCCAGACCGCATGAATTTCGTGGATACCCACAGCATCGGCACTGCGCAGCGCGGCGGAAATATTGTTGCTCTTGTGGACTCTGTCCAGGATCAGGCTCAGATCCGGCTGGCGCATGTCCAGCATTTGGTTGATGCGAGCGAAGCGTTCGGGGCTCATTGGCGGGGGATCCTATATGAAAAAGGGCGCCGTAGCGCCCTGTATTGGAGAGGGAACTCAGAGTTCCATCACACCGTCCATCTCGACCAGAGAACCCTTTGGCAGCTCTTTCACGCCTATGGCGGCGCGGGCCGGGTAAGGCTGGTTGAAGTAACGGCTCATGATTTCGTTGACCGTGGCAAAGTTGCCCAGATCCAGCATATAGATATTCAGTTTGACGATATCGGCCATGGAACCGCCGGCGGCTTCACAGACGGCCTTGAGGTTGTCGAATACCCGTACAACCTGGGTTTCAAAGTCGTCACCGGCCAGTGCCATGGTGGCTGGGTCCAGCGGGATCTGCCCGGACAGGTAGACAGTGCTGCCCACTTTGACTGCCTGGGAGTAGGTGCCGATAGCGGCGGGAGCCTTGTCTGTTGCTATGATGATCTTCTCTGCCATAACGCTCTCTCTTTTTCTGTTATCAACGGTTACGGGATGTACGCAGAACCTCGGGCAGTACCCTGATTCGGCGCATAACATTTGCCATGTGGATCCGGTCGCGAACCGAGATGCGCAGGTTGATCAGATAGACGCGGCCATCGCGCTCTTCGGTGCTGAGATTGTGAATATTGGAGCCTTCGGCGGCAATGATATTGGTGATCTTCGCCAGCGCGCCCTGATGGTTGACGATTTCGACCCTCAGGTTGGCCTGGAATTCGACCCCATCGACGGCATCCCATTGCACCGGAATATACTTGTCCGGCTCGCCCTGATAGCCGCGGATGTTGGCGCAGTTTTCCATGTGCACCACCAGGCCCTTGCCTGGGCTTACGTGAGCAATCACGGCATCCCCAGGAATGGGGCGGCAGCAGTTGGCGAAGGTAACCAGCATGCCTTCGGCGCCGCGGATCGGCATCAGCTTGTGCTCATCATGCTGTTTCTGCGGCTCTATCTTGTCGCCCTTGAGGCGTTGGGCTATGACTATGCTCATGGCATTGCCGAGACCTATGTCGGCCAACAGTGATTGCAGATCGGCGTGTTTGGTGTCTTTGACTACCTTGTCTATCTGCGCCGGATCTATCTGTTCCAGCTTGGTTTCGCCCAGCGCATGGTTCAGCAGACGCCTACCCAGGGTGCTGGCTTCGTCCTGCTTGAGGTTCTTGAGCACCTGACGGATTTTGGCGCGGGCCTTGCCGGTAACCACGAAGTTGAGCCAGGCGGCGTTGGGGCGGGCGCCCTTGGCGGTGATGATCTCGACTGTTTGCCCGGAAATCAGCGGCTGACTCAAGGGGTAGGCCTGGCGGTTGACCCGGGCGCCGACACAGGTGTTGCCCACATCTGTGTGTACCTCATAGGCGAAGTCCACTGCGGTGGCGCCTACCGGCAGTTCCAGAATGCGGCCCTCGGGAGTGAATACATAGATCTCTTCCGGGAACAGCTCTGTCTTGACGTTTTCAACAAATTCAAACGAGGTGGAAGCACTCTGCTGCAGTTCCAGCAGGCTTTGCATCCATTTGCGGGCGCGCAGCTGGGTAGTGGTACCCGAGGCGCCGGTCTGGCCACTCTTGTACATCCAGTGGGCCGCAACCCCTTTATCGGCCATCTGGTCCATGTCTTCGGTACGGATCTGAATTTCCACCGGTACCGCATGGGGACCAAACAGCGAGGTATGCAACGACTGATAGCCGTTGGCCTTGGGAATGGCGATATAGTCTTTAAACCTGCCCGGACGCGGCTTGTAGAGGCCGTGCATCACCCCGAGCACCCGATAACAGGTGTCTATGGAGTCCACTATCAAGCGGAAGGCATAGATATCCATCACTTCTTGGAATTGCAGCTCTTTGCTGCGCATCTTGTTGTAGATGGAATAGAGGTTCTTTTCCCTGCCCTTGACCTTGCCCTTGATACCCACATCTTCCAGGCGGGTACGAATGGCGGTTTCTATGCTTTGGATCAGTTCCTTGCGGTTACCGCGGGCGGCACGAACCACCTCTTTGAGTACCCGATAGCGCATAGGGTAATAGGCCTGAAAGCCGAGATCTTCCAACTCTGTCTTGATATTGTGAATACCCAAACGGTTGGCGATGGGGGCGTAAATTTCCAGGGTTTCGCGGGCAATGCGGCGACGTTTGTCCGGCCGCAGGGCGCCCAGGGTGCGCATATTGTGGGTGCGGTCGGCCAGTTTGATGAGGATCACCCGGATATCCTGGGTCATGGCCATCATCATCTTGCGGAAGTTTTCCGCCTGGGCCTCTTTCTTGTCGCGGAATTTGATCTTGTCGAGCTTGGAGACACCTTCCACCAGTTCCGCCACCGAGGTGCCGAACAGTTCGGCCAGATCCTGATGGGTAACTTGGGTGTCTTCTATGGTGTCGTGCAGCAGGGCGGCCATCAGCGTCTCATGGTCGAGACGCATTTCGGCCAGGATGCGGGCAACCGCAACCGGATGGGTAATATAGGGTTCGCCACTGGTACGCATCTGCCCTTCATGGGCATCACGCGCCACCTGATAGGCCTGCTTGAGTAATTCTACCTGCTCCGGCTCCAGATAACTGGCGGCAGACTCCTTGAGACCTTCAAACAGATACAAGTGGCTGT
This sequence comes from Shewanella sp. MSW, assembly GCF_007636515.1. Classification (NCBI taxonomy): domain Bacteria; kingdom Pseudomonadati; phylum Pseudomonadota; class Gammaproteobacteria; order Alteromonadales; family Shewanellaceae; genus Shewanella; species Shewanella sp. MSW. The sequence goes on along the minus strand of NZ_LVDR01000006.1, from coordinate 158,283 downwards.
TCTCCTAAGAATGTGCCTTAGAGTGAAGAGTTACCTTCTGCAATCGCTGCCACGGCAGCAATTTCAGCTGCTTCGCGCTCACGTACGCTCTGACGCTCATCGGCATCCAGAGTCGCTGAGTTAACCAGTCCCTGTTCGATTTCGCGCAGTGCGATAACAGTGGGTTTGTCGTTTTGCTCTTCAACCAAAGGATCTTTACCCTGGACGGCGATCTGACGGGCACGACGCGCCGCAACCATGATCATATCAAAACGGTTGCCGATTTGTTTAACGGCGTCTTCTACAGTAACGCGAGCCATGTGTTGAAACTCCAGTGATTTGAATGGAAAAAATGACGCAAAATTGTACACGAAGGCAATTAATCTGCCAACAGACCCTTAAGCATATCATTGTGAGTATTAATTTGACTAGCACGAGTCAGGCGTTGTGAGCGAATGATCGCGCTCAGATCCCCCAGTGCAGTCTCAAAATCGTCGTTGACTATGATGAAATCATACTCTTTATAGTGCGACATTTCTGATACTGCCTGTGCCATGCGGGAGGCGATGACTTCGCTGCTGTCCTGACCTCGACCGGTCAAGCGGCGCTCCAGCTCTTCGCGGGACGGTGGCAGAATAAAGATGCCGATGGCCTCGGGCATCAGTTTCTTCACTTGCTGGGCACCCTGCCAGTCGATATCCAGGAACACATCTATGCCCCGTTCAAGCGTTTCTTCAATGACCTTGCGGGAAGTACCATAAAAGTTACCGAAGACTTCGGCCCACTCGAAGAAGGCTTCTTCGGCAATCAGCGCCTTGAACTCCTCCACCGACACATAATGATAGTGTTGGCCGTTAACCTCACCCGGGCGGGGCTGGCGGGTGGTGTGCGATACGGAAACTTGTTTGTCGGCCGGTTTATTGGCCAGCAGGGCTGCAATCAGTGACGATTTGCCCGCTCCACTGGGGGCCGAGACAATAAAGAGGTTTCCGCGTGCGCTCATAATATTTGGGTTCCAAGTCTTTGGTTGCAAAAAATCGGTGATTAATGAGGGAAGCTACGAACTCTGGTCTGCCGTTATTCTGGATTGAACAGGAGTTCAAGGCAGCTTCCTTAAGGGCAGCTATTATATAGGCAGGCAACGCTGCCATGCCAGTGGCGCTGACAATTGCCATCAAATTCGTTAGTCTGCCATCAATAAGTCGGCCGATTTTTTAAGGGGTTCTGTGCTGTATAAATCGCTCATCTGTATTCAGGGTTACGACAATGGTCTGCGACATGCGGCCATCAGTGGCGCCGTTTATTTTTTACTACTCGTGTTGGGGCTACTTTCCGGTGGCGGTAGTTTCATCTGGTTGCCCGGGATTTTGCTGGCACCGGTATTACTGCTCAGTTGTCGTCGTCGCCTGGGTGACGGTGGCCTTAATCCCTGGTTGTCACTGATAGCTCTGCTGCCTTGGCTTATTCTGTTGTTGACCTTAGGTAGCGGCCAGGAAGGCAGTTACCTGATAGGAGCCCTGGTACTGGCTTTGGCGCTGCATACAGGTTTGGCACTGTTGCCTGGAGGGAATCGCGGCCGCGGCGCCCGCAGCCAGCGAGACTATGTGCAGGGATACTGTGGCCCTGTGCCTTTGAGCGCTGAGCGCAAAAACAAGATAAGAAGGGTCGAGCCAACCCTGGGCGGCGCTTCAGTTCTTGAACCTGAACCTGAACTTGCGCCTGGGTATGCTGCCGAGCGCGGCGCTGCTGAGTATAACGCCGTCCATGACCTCAGTCATGATGCCATCTCCTATGGACCTGGCCGCAGCCGTTATTTTGACTCGGCGCCGAGTGATGGCGATGCCTCCGAGATAAATACAGAGCCTGGCTGGCATACAGATAAGCAAGCCCGGCATAAGGTCAATAGCGCTGAGTCTGGGTTTGATGATGAGGTCGACCGCACCGGCTCTTTGTCGGTATTGCTGCTCTCCTGGCGCGATGCCGTAATGCAACTTTGGCAGCGGCTTGGCGGCTTTTCGGCCGCCCAGCGTAAGGGCTTTGCCATAGCCGCTCTGGTCACAGCGCTACTTGGCTTGGGATTGATCATATGGCTGCTGTGGCCCCAGGCTGAGCCTAATGACGCATCAGGCCGTGATGAGACGACAGAGATTGTGGCCGAAACCTCCGACAGGGTGACAGTGCGCCTGCCGGACAGCTTCAGTCTATCGCTCGATGGTGACTTGCTGCGTATGAGCTGGCTTGGTGATACTGACGCCCCAGGCCCCTTGTGGGATCTGGCTACCGCCAAGGGCGATCGCCGCTGCGCCGAGCTGGTGTTTAACAATGGCACTGGCTACCGTCCCATGTCGGTCGTTATCGGCGATAACGGCAAGGTAGAAGCGGCCTTCAGCCCTCTGGACAGTCAGGTGATTGTTCAGGATATGGCGCGGCGGGGCTCGGTTAAGCTCTGCGGTTATGACTTCAGCCTCAAGGGCAGTCAGGCGGCATTGGGTTCTGTTCCGGCCTTTCGGCAGTTTATTGAATAGGGTGTATATTGGCGTACGGTTAACCACAGCTTTGATTCATCAGAGCTGTGATTCTGTTATACTGCCTCGCTTTTTTCGGCTCGGCTTTCTTCGCGGCATATTCGACAGTTTATGGATACAAAATTAACTCTGGTGATTATGGCCGCCGGGCTGGGAAGCCGTTTTGGCGGTGATAAACAGTTGGCGGCATTGGGGCCCAATGGGGAAACCATGCTGCAATTGGCGTTACGCTCGGCCATCAAGGCCGGGTTTGCCCGTGCGGTGCTGGTTATCCGTCCTGAGCTTGAAAGCGAGATCCGTCGCCAGTTAAGCGACTTCCTGCCTTCCGGGTTTGAGTGGCATCTTTGTTATCAGACGCTGGACGATCTGCCACAGCCGGTATCGGCAAGGCAGACAGGGGATATCACAAAGCGCCACAGTAACAGGCAAAAACCCTGGGGCACGGCGCATGCCCTCTGGAGTGCCAGGCATCTGGTCGATGGCCCCATGGCAGTGATCACCGCAGATGATTATTATGGCGATCATGCCTTTGTGCAGTTGGCCGAAGGGCTTAGGCAATATCCCAATGAATGGATGATGGTGGCCTGGCCGCTGGGACTGACCTTGTCCGATCATGGCGGGGTGAATCGTGGCCTGTGTGAGGTCAATGGGAAGGGTTACCTGACTTCGGTGCAGGAGTGGCTCGATATTCGTCCAGGCACCCATGGCCTTGAGGGAGAGCTTCAGGGTGAACGCCGGCCGATAGCCGCCGATGCCTTGGTATCCATGACCTGCTGGGGCTTTTCGGCGAATATATTTACCGCACTGGAACAAGGGCTCAGACGCTTTTTGGCAACCCATGGTGATGACCTTAAAGCCGAGTGTTATCTGCCTGCGATAGTGCAAAATGCAATCGAGCAGCCAGACCCAGAGCCGTGTCAGCAACAGCAAAACCTTGCCACCCGCAGTGTCAGGGTGGAAACCGCCCGCGAGGCCTGGTTGGGAGTGACATATCCCCAGGATGCCGCCCGGGTGAAACAGCAATTACAGGAGTTAATGGGTGCTTGAACTTATTCGGCAGCAGGTGCTGCCTCACTTCGGGATCCCTGATAATGCCAAAATCAGCCCGCTGGGTAATGGTCATATCAACGACACCTTTCTGATCCGCAGCGCCGATGATGAACTTGTGCTGCAAAAGATCAACACTCAAGTATTCCGTGCGCCCAAGGCCTTGGTTAACAATGCAGCCAAGGTCAGCGAGCATTTGAGCCAGTGTGTTGCTGAAGGCGGCTATCAACTGCAGCTGATAAGGCCTGTGATGACCCGCGAGCAGCAGTTGGCGGTGGATCTCGGTGAACAGGGATTCTGGCGCGCCATCAGTTATCTGCCTTTCAGTCAGAGCATCGAAGTGGTGCGCTCTGAGGCCGAGGCCGAACAGGCGGCGCGTGCCTTTGGCCATTTCGCGCGCGCCCTGAGCCAAGTAGACCCCCATGAACTGGAAGATGTGATCCCCAAGTTTCATCATCTGCCAGGCAGAATCGAAGCACTTTCCAAGGCGGTTGCCGAGGACCCGCTTGGGCGCCTGCAGCACTGTCGGCAGTGGGCCGAGTTGGCTTTGTCCCAGCAATCGTTGCTTGCGGAGCTTGAAGATACCTGTGCCGGTTTGCCGCTGCGGATTTGCCACAACGACACCAAGATCAACAATATGCTGTTCGACAAGCGTGATATGTCCAGCATGGCCATCATAGATCTCGACACCTGCATGAAGGGTTTCCTGATGTATGACTTCGGCGACATGGTGCGCACCTTCTGCTCGCCCGAGGCCGAAGACTCCACCGCACTCGATAAGGTCAGAGTCAGGCCCGAAGTGTTTGCCGCCATCTGCCGGGGTTACCTGGCAGAGCTGGGCGAGGTGTTGACGCCACTGGAGCGCCAGAGTCTATGGCTGGGCGCCAGAGTCATTTGTCTTATGATAGGTGTGCGTTTCCTTACCGACTATCTGTTGGGGGATAAGTATTTTCATATCCATCGCGAAGGTCACAACCTGGACAGAGCCGCCAACCAGTTCACCCTCTATCTCAGCTTATTGCAGCAGAGCGAGGCCCTAAAGGCGTGCTTGGTTTGAGCATCTCGCCGTCTCTGAAAAGGGGCGGTGAGAGGTCTCCTTTACGATATTGCCTGGAAAATCTGCTGGCGATGCAGGGCTAGATATTCTTCTGCCGGGGCAAACTTGTTTGGTAGACGAATCGGCTGGTTTTCAAAGCGCTCAAAACTGTCACTCAAATATCGATTTTTTTTCGTCAGGAGTTTAGGGGATAGCAGCAACTCCAGATGGGAATTCAAGGTGATCAAGCCTTTGTCAAAAGCGGCGTCATGCAAGCTGGAAAGACACATGCCGTTACAGGGGTTGAGACGTTGGTTAGGCTCTTGGCTCCAAGGCACTATATGGCTGGCAATCAGTAACTCTGGAATGTCTAATCCTGTTATGCAACAGCGAAAATCATAGGCACTCAAAACCGAGCTTCTAAATACTTGTTGGCCGACTCTGGTCTTAGTCAGCGTCTCTCTTTCCCTACCGTGAAAATCGTCAGTCCCTGCGGACTTTACATTTTGTGGCTCAGAGGATTGTGTTAACTGCAGGTGGGCAGCATAAGCTTTGAGATAGAAGGTTTCCCAGTCCTGGGTCATCTCTTGCCACATGGTTTTGTCGGCTCTAGAAGCACCAGGGAGTCCCCTGCGACCTGTAGAGGTGATGCTGGGGTCACAGCTGGCAATATTAGCCATCTTCATCGATAGCGATGAGGCCGACCTTTGCATGAGTTCGGCTATCTGGATTATTTCTGGGTTACGCTGGCTTATTCTGCCAAAGGGCGTGTGGCTATAAAGATAAAAAGCCACCAGTAGTTCATCCCGATCCCACCTACGTTGATTTGCCATAAGCCCTCCTAGAGACGCTGCCAGTATGGATATTATTCCTTTTAAATCAAATGGAAATTTTCGGTTATTTATTCGTGTTCCCACCTATGCATTCGCTTTTGCTGCAAAAAATCTATCATGGTGCAGACCTTGGGCGGTGTGATACTGCAGCGCCTGGCGACCAAGGTGCAAAACCGCCTGGCGGCAGCGGGTTGGACGCCGCCGACACCAGAGCGTAAAATCCGCAGCTTGTGTCCTGCATAACACTGTGTTTTCGGGTTATGGTTTTGGGTTTAAAGAAGAATGGAGAAACAGGAGAGAAGCATGCCGTACTCTAACAGTCAGGCTTATCAGTGGGTATTGTTCGATGCCGATGAAACCCTGTTTCAGTTCGATGCGCCGCGGGGGCTCAAGCTGATGTTCTCCCGTCATGGGGTGGATTTCAGCGATGCCGACTATGCCGAGTATCAGCAAACCAATGCGCCGCTGTGGGTGGCCTATCAGGATGGCAAGATTAGCGCCAGCGAGTTGCAACTGACCCGTTTCAGCCATTGGGCCAAACGTCTCGGGCGCACACCTTTTGAACTCAACAGCGCCTTTATGACGGCAATGGCCGATATCTGTGAGCCGCTTCCCGGTGCTGCCGAGCTGCTTGATAGCCTCAAGGGCCGTGCCAGGTTGGGGATTATCACCAATGGTTTTACCGAGCTGCAGCAGGTGCGGTTGCAAAAGACCGGCTTTGCCGAACACTTTGATCTGTTGGTGATTTCAGAAGAGGTTGGTCTGGCCAAGCCGGATCCGGGTATTTTCGAGCATGCGCTGACCAAGATGCAGCAACCCGAGCGTAAGCGGGTATTGATGGTGGGTGACAACCCTCATTCGGATATTCTTGGTGGCCTTAAGGCCGGTCTGGATACCTGTTGGCTCAATGTGAAAGGCGAGGCGGCTCCCGAAGGGATAACGCCTCATATCGAGGTACGTTCATTGAGTGAACTGCAAAAACAGTTATGTAATTGATCGCAGCTTCTACTACAAGATTGTCAAGTCGAAGGCCCGCCACTATGCGGGCCTTGCGCATTTCTGCGTAGCCGATAAAACCGCCGCCCGCCAGTTACTACTTTTAAGGGGTGTAGATACACCTTTAAAACGACTGTTAAAAAACATGATCTTCATCAAGTGATAATCATTATCATTCGTATAATATTACGCAACTTTGTTGATTTTGGGAGATATCTGAGTGAAACCGACTTATCTGGCAGTTGTATTGGCGGCCCTGTTGAGCCCGCATTTGATGGCGGCAGAAGCAGAAAAAACGCAGGAGCCGGCAGCGGAAAACATAGAGCGCTTGAGTGTGGTAGGGGTTAGGCAGCGGCTGGAGCAAGCCGGCACTTTGGCCAACACTATAATGAAGACGGAAGTCGTTGACGCCAGCATCATAGAAAACAAGAATGCCGTTAATTTGTCGGAAGCCATAGATAACTCTCCCGGGGTAAAAGTCTCCAACGAATGCTCCATGTGCGGTGTAAAACGCATCATGCTCAACGGCATGAAAGGGGAACAGACCACGATTCTGGTGGATGGTTTGCCGGTGCATACCATGATTTCCGGTTATTACGCCGTCGATGCCATTCCCACAACCGGGATTGAACGCATCGAAGTGGCCCGCGGCGCCGGTGCTTCACTGATCGCCCCGGAGGCGATCGGCGGTACTATCAATATTATCAGTTATGAGCCCACCGAAAACGGCGCCGAGTTGGATGTCGCCGCAGGTGAAAACGGTTATCGCAAAGTGGGCTTTCTCGGCAAGGGCGTCAGTGAAGACGGCCGCACCCGGGCAACGCTGGTGGCTCAGTATGACGACAGAGATCAGTTCGACGCCGATGACAACAAGGTCAACGAGGCGCCACTGCAGGAAAACCGCAGCGTAACCGCCAGAATTTCCCAGGATATCGGCGACTTTGATAATCTGGTGCTGCGCATGGCCAATATCCAGTCGGAGATCTTCGGTGGCCCCATGCTGGGCAGCAGCTTTGCCGATGGCACTGCCTCCAGCATAGGCAATGTACTCTCAGGTTTTGATGATAAGCCCAGTGAGCCGCAACAGCTGTTTGAAGATGGTGATATCCGTAATCCCTATACCGGCAAGGCCTGGGAAACTACCGAATGGATCAAGACAGAGCGTAACGAGGCATCGCTGGCCTGGCTGAAGGAATTCAACGACGACTGGAACATGCACCTGGCGGTAAGCTATGCCGAGCACAAACAGGACTCCTTCTACGAAGGGTTTGACTATACCGCCGATGACAAGATGTGGTTCTTCGACGCCAGATTCAACTACCTGCTTAACGACAGCCATCTGTTGACCTTTGGTGCCGATCTGCGTACCGAAGAGATGCGCTCTCACTCCCGCGCCGGCAGCGCCAACCCTGACTATGTCTCCGACTCTTTTGACTATGATGTCAAGGGCCTGTACCTGCAGGATACCTGGCAGGTGACCGATGACCTCGAAGTTGCCATGGCACTGCGTTATGACAGCATCACTGCCGACTTTACCGACCCCAGTAAACCGGGCACAGAGCTGGATGAGTCGATACTCTCGCCCAGAGTCGATATTCGCCTGCGTCATAATGAGCTGTGGACCTCGCGTCTGTCTGCCGGTCGTGGCTATCGGGCACCGCTGTCTTTCTTCGAGACTGATCACGGCATTCTGGATGGTTCACTGGGGTTTGATATCGACATCGATGAACTGGAGCGTTCCAACTCGGTGAACTATGCCCTGAGCTACGAAGGTGACAGATTCACCTCCACCGCCTCTGTGGCCTGGACCGAAGTCGAGCATCTGGCGGCGTTGACCACCAACGACCAAGGGATCCCATTGCTGACCCAGTTGGATGAGAAGGCCAGTGTGGTGACCACAGACATCGCTCTGGGTTATCGTCTGACCGATGACCTGACGGTAAACCTTACCGGCGAGCACTTCGACTATGATTCGGTATTCAAGTCTTCCTATGCCGTGGCACCTATCGAGGAGCGAGTGACCCTGAGCGTGGATTGGGATGTCAACGATTGGGAATTTTTCGCCAACCTGGTGTGGATTGGCAGCCGCGATCTGTCGCAGTATGGCTATGAAGGTTATAACCGCCTGGATGCCAACGGTAAGGTGGATCCCGACTCGAAGAAACGTACTGATGCGCCGTCCTACTTTACCCTGGACTTGCGTGCCAGCTATCAGTTCAACGACAACCTGTCTTTCTATACCGGGGTCAGCAACCTGTTTGACTACACCCAGGCCGGTGACGAAGAAAGCCCCTTGTTCTATGACGCCGAAGGCGCCTTCGATGTGGGTTACATCTATGGCCCGCTGCGTGGCAGAGAGATCTATGCCGGCATGAAACTGGTGTTCTGATTATGAAGCGCCTGGCCCTGGGATTATTGCTGCTGTGTGCCATGCCGTTACAGGCCTCACAGCTGACTCGTGACTATCAGTTTCAGCCCCTTCGCGGGCAGGAACAACAGACGCTGGCACATCTCGAGGGCCAGAGTGCTGTGCTGATGTTCTTTGAGCCCGAGTGCCCCTGGTGTGTCAAGCAGGCGGCGGTGCTGAAAAAGTTACATCAGCAGTGCCCAGGTCATCTGCAGCCGGTGGCGCTCGGCGTCAATGGTAATCAACTGGCCCTGAAACGGGCGCTGTTTCGCCTCAACTTTCCGTTTGAGGCCTATAGAGCGCCAATGGAGTTGGTCAGAGACATGGGCGGCATTCCGGCAACCCCTATCTTGTTGCTGCTGGACAGCAAGGGCAGGTTAATTAAGGGCTATCGTGGTTTGACCGGGGAAGCCGAACTGCAGGCGCAGCTCTGCCCGGCGGCCTGAGTGAGCCAAATTCAAACCTGAACCCATCGAAATAAAAATGCCCGGCATCGAGCCGGGCATTTTGTTGTCAATCTTAAACCCCTCCCATGGAGGTGGTGATGTCTGGTGGCTGTTTGGGTGCCCAATTTCAGGGCTGTCAAACTCAGGTGCTTTAATCGTTAATCCTTGACCGCCAGCAGCTCTCTTACTTGGGCGCCGACATCGCGCTGGAATTCATCGGCCTGATCGAATACTCCCAACATCTTGATAAAGCCGTGAATCGTGCCCGGGTAGCGCTGATAGTGTACGGCTACGCCGGAAGTCGCCAACTTGTCGGCGTACAGACGGCTGTCGTCGCACAGGGGATCGCATTCGGCGCAGTAGAGCAAGGTTGCAGGCAGCTTGCTGTGGTCGGTTGCCAGCAAAGGTGAGCAATAGGGATGAATGGCATCGGCCGGGCTGCGCAGATAGTGGTTCCAGTAGTACTTCATGCTGTCCTTGTGCAGCAAAAAACCTGTGGCGTATTTCTCGGCCGAGGCCGTGTGCCAGCCGTACTGCACCGGCGGATAAACCAGCACCTGGCAGGCGAGATCTGCCGAGTCTTCATCACGGCACCTCAATGCCACCGCTGCGGCGAGATTGGCACCGGCGCTGTCGCCAAAGATACCGATTCGCTTGGGATCCAGCCCCAGTCTCTCGGCGTGTTTGAACACCCACAGGGTTGCCGCGTAGCAGTCATCCATGGGGATGGGGAACTTGTGCTCCGGCGCCTTTTGATAATTAACGGCAATCACCACCACGCCGCAATTCTTGGCCAGTGCCCGGCTGAAGGGGTCGTTGATCTCTATGTTCGACACCATCCAGCCACTGCCGTGAAAGTAGATCAGCGCCGGCTGGGGTTGTTCGCTGTGTTTCGGGCGGTAAATCCTAACCGGCAGGTCGGCGGTAGGGCCGGGAATAAATCTGTGTTCAACGGCGGCCATCTCTTCCGGTGGCCTGGCCGGGGGAATATCGCTGTGTTCCTGATGACGACCGGCCTCGGGCGCCAGATCTTCATAGGGGGTAAAGCCTGCGGCATAGGTTTGCTGCAGGAAGGTTTCAACCTGGGGATTGAGTGGCATACGGGTACTCCATTCAGCAAGGGGATCAGGCCTTGTAGGTCACCTCTGTGACCCCTTTGAGCCTGGGACGGTTGGCTTCGGCTTGTGTCAGCGGCCTCACTTCCCGAAGGGAGTTGTGGCAGCGCGGCACCAGTGCCTGATATTCCCGGGTATTGAGGCGTTTCCAGTGTAGATCCTGCTCTGTGACATCGCGGATATATCGGGCGGGAGAGCCTGCCAGTAACTGCCGCGGTTGGCCCTGAAAGCCGGCTTTGATAAAGCTCATGGCGCCGACTATGCTGTCTGGCCCTATCTCGGCGCCATCCATGATCACGCTGTTCATGCCTATCAGGGCATTGCGACCTATGATGCAGCCGTGCAGCACGGCGCCATGGCCGATGTGACCATCTTCGGCGACTATGGTGTCTTGATCGCAATAGCCGTGCATGATGCAGCCATCCTGCAGGTTGCTGCCGGCCTTGAGGATCAGCCGACCATAATCACCGCGAAGGGAAGCGTGAGGGCCGATGTAGACATTGGCGCCGACTATTACATCGCCTATCAGTACGGCACTGGGGTGAACAAAGGCGCTGGGGTCGACAACAGGGATCAGACCTTCAAATGCATAACAGGTCATGGTATTTATCCTGGTGGGTTGCAGGGGTGGGACATCCTTGTCCCGGTTGGCGTGCTTTCCTTAAATTATTTGCCTTTCCAGACAGGATCGCGTTTTTCGGCAAAGGCCTGTGGCCCTTCCAGCGCGTCTTCTGAATGCAATACGGAAGGATAGTGTTTCAGCTGACCGCTGCGGATAAAGCGATAGGCTTCTTCCACCGGCATTTCGCTGGTGGTGCGATAAACTTCTTTCAGAGCGGCGATGGCCAGAGGAGCACTCTGGGTGATCTCCTGCGCCAACTCTCGGGCGGTTTCCATCAGTTGGCTGTTGTCCACTACCCGGTTGACTATGCCCCAGCGCAACGCTTCCTGGGCATCCATGCGGCGGCCGGTCATCATCATTTCATTGACAATCGCAGGTGGGATCAGCTTAGGTAGACGCAGCATGCCGCCGCTATCCGGTACTATGCCCAGTTTGGCTTCAGGCAGGGCGAAGCTGGCGTTGTCGCTGCAGACTATCATGTCGGCGGCCAGGGCCAGTTCGAAACCACCACCGAAGGCATAACCGTTGACGGCGGCGATAACAGGCTTGTCCAGATCGAACAGCTCAGTCAGACCGGCAAAACCACCAGGACCAAAGTCGGCATCCGGGGCTTCGCCCTCGGCGGCGGCTTTCAGATCCCAGCCGGCAGAGAAGAAGCGCTCACCGGCCCCGGTGATAATTGCCACCCGCAGTTCCGGATCATCACGGAAAGCGATAAAGGCTTCACCCATGGCAAAACTGGTCTTGGCATCTATGGCATTGGCCTTGGGGCGATCCAGGGTGATTTCCAGAATATGGCCATTGCGGCGTATGTGTAACGATTCGTTCATGCTAATACTCCATCTGGATTAAAATATCACTGAGTATGTGCGAAATACAGTTAACGCTTATCGCCAGCCTAAGGCCACAATCATCTATGGCTTAAGCAGATATTACCCAGCTATTACATTTATTGGTAATAAGCAACTTACCAAATACTTTTTGGTTTTTACGGTTTGCTTTTAAGCCTTCGATATATTGAAGGCTTAAAATTTTAATTCGGTTTATTTGTTTGGCTGATTGTTAGCAAAGACTCTTCTTTTTTATTTTCCCCGAACAAGTTCTCGGTAGACTCTTTCTGATTTCAAGGAAAGAAGGAACTTTAAATTTAGCCATATGTTCTTCACAGTATTCGAAGAACTCCTCTTCGGTAATTGTTTGGTTTTCATGCAAGACAATAAAAGCCTTGATGGCTTGATCTCGAATTGAGTCTTTCACCCCAATAATGGCGACATCGGCAATTTTGGGGTGCTCGGAAATAATGTTTTCCAGTTCGACACAGGAGATATTTTCGCCGCAGCGTTTGATCATGTTGCAGCTGCGATCGATAAAATAGAAAAAACCTTCCTCATCGACGTAGCCTGAGTCGCCTGTGTGCAGCCAACCGTCGGCCGAGAGTGTCTTGGCGGTCTCTTCCGGCAATTTGTAGTATTCACGAAACAGTGTCTTACCCGGTTCGCCCTTGATGCAGATCTCCCCGGTCTCGCCGGGAGGTAGTGGGCGCCCTTGTTGATCGCGGATCTCTACCTGATAGCCCATGCCGACCCGGCCGATAGAGGGCCAGCGCCGCTTGTCACCTGGGCGGTCGCCTATGACGCCGACTATGGTTTCTGTCATGCCGTATGAGGTAAACAGGCGCACGTTAAAGCGTTCGACAAAGTCGTCTTTTTCTTGATCCGACAGGTTGAGGTAGAACAATACTTCACGCAGGCAATGCTGTTTCTCCCAGGGCATTTGCGGCTGCATCATCAGGGTGCGGATCATCAGCGGGATACATTCTGTGACCGTGGCACGATACTTACAGATTTGCCCCCAGAAGGCGCGGGCGCTGAATTTTTCCAGCATCACAAAGGTGGCTCCCGCCGAAAAGGCCGCCATGGCTGCGGTGCACTGGCAGTCGATATGATAGGCGGGCATGGGGGTCAGGTAGATATCATCGTCTCTGAGGGCACATTGCCAGGCGGTGTAGTAACCGGCGAATCTGAGGTTGTAGTGGGTAATTACCACCCCCTTGGGGCGGGAAGTGGTACCCGAGGTAAACAGGATTTCGGCAACATCGCTGCTGCTCAATGGCACTCTGTGTTGCAGCTCGTCGGGTTGTGCCAGCCTTAGGCGGTGAAAATTGAGCATATTGGCCGGCGCGGTGGCAGGTTCATCGGCAATCAGCAGTATCTGCTGTAGTGGAGAGCCGGGATCTTGCTGCAAACAGCTATAGAGTGATTGAAAATCGCTGCTGGTAACCACCAGCGAGATAGCACACTTGTCCAGAATGTAGGCGGTTTCTTCCAGCAGCAGATGAGTATTTATCGGCACCATGATGGCGCCTATCTTGGCCAGACCGAACCAACAGAAGATGAACTCGGCACAGTTGTTGATATGCAGTGCCACCTTGTCGCCCTTGGTGACGCCCAGCGAATGAAACAGGTTAGAGGTGCGGTTGATCTCTTTATTGAGCCCGGCATAACTGTATTCCTGGGCCAGCCCTTGAAGGTTTTCGACGATAAGCGCCGTTTTCTCTCCATAGTTGAGGGCCAGATCATCCCAAGTTTGACGTAAATCTTGTCCAGCTATTATATCCATTTGACACCTTGCTCAATAAAACGTTTTCAGCGGGGTATACTGCGAAGGCTTGAACACAAGCCTTCGCGCGACTTCAGGAGTTATTTGTCTCCCTTGATTTTGGCCAGCCCTTTATTCACCAACTCCTGGATAGCGGCTTCGTCGTAGCCGATATCTTTGAGAATGGCATCGGTATCCATGCCGTGGCTTGGCATGCCGCGCCAGATCTGGCCTGGGTTGTTCTTGAATTTGGGCATCACATTGGGGCCCTTGCAGGTGCGGCCGTCCATAGTTTGCCACTCGGTGATCGACTCACGCGCAATGTACTGAGGGTTGGACTCCAGGTCTTCGGCGCTGAGTACCTTGGCACAGGCAATTTTCAGTTCAGCGAAGCGTTCGCGCACCTGTTCAATGGTGCGTTGGCCTATGTAACGTTCCAGCGCATCTTCAATTTCCTGTCCATGTGGGCATTCGATACGGTGGATAAGCTGAGTGCCTTCCGGTATGGCTTCTGTGTGCAGCAGGTGGCCAAGACCTATGTCTTTGAACAGCTCTTCAATCTGGGTGACGCCGACCATTTCCATCACTATGTAGCCGTCTTCACACTTGTACAGGCCACAACCGGCATAGTAAGGGTCACGGCCTTTGTACTGGCGTGGTGCCATCTTGCCGCCGTTGAAGTAGTCCATCATGAAATATTGGCCCATGCGTAACATAACTTCATACATGGCCACATCGATGCTTTCGCCAACACCTGTTTGCTGCGCCTTATACAGGGCTGCCAGTGCAGATGTGGTTACTGTCATACCTGAAAAATAATCAGCTGTATAAGGGAAGGATGCCATGGGTTGGTCGACATCGCCGTTTTGCATCAGATAGCCGCTGAAGGCCTGGGCAATGGTGTTATACGCGGCCAGGTGAGTGTATTCCTCGGTGCCGTATTGACCAAACCCAGATAAGTGAGCGATAACTAACTTTTTGTTGCGTTCCCATAAGACTTCATCAGTGATACCGCGACGGGCAAAGGCCGGGCCCTTACTGGCTTCGATAAAGATGTCTGTGGTTTCCATCAGCTTGAGGAAGGCTTCGCGTCCTTCATCCTTGAAGATATTCAGCGACAAGGCGTGCAGGTTGCGGCGAGACAGTTCTGGATAGTTGGGTTGTACTCGGATAGTGTCTGTGTAAGCCACGTTTTCAATCCAGATGACCTCGGCACCCCATTCCGCAAACAGTTGCCCGGCAAATGGGCCGGCAATCTCGATACCGGAAAACACCACTCTGAGACCGGAGAGCGGACCGAATGTAGGCATAGATAAGTGTTGTGACATGATCTGTTCCTTCTAGCAATTCTTGGCATAGATGGCGCTGTGTGCAGCGTCATATCGACCAGCCGGTTTCACCGGGAGCAGGGAGATTGGCAAGCCCGGCCGGTACTCAAGGGCAACTATTTGTTGCGGTACTCTTTCAGCACTGCGCGACCCAGTGTCAGGATCTGCATTTCGTCTGAACCACCAGAGACTCTGTCTACCCGCAGATCGCGCCAGAAGCGGCTGATGCGGTGTTCACCGGCGATGGCGTAGCCACCGAAGACCTGCATGGCATGGTCGACTACCCGGAAGGCGGCGTTGGCGCAGTAGTACTTACACATGGCCGCGTCACCAGAGGTCATCATGCCGTTGTCGGCTTTCCAGGCAGTGTGATAGATCATGTTGCGCATGTTGTTCAGCTCGATGGCCATATGGGCAAACTTCTCCTGGATCAGCTGAGTGCGGCCAATGGTTTCACCGAACTGTACCCTTTGGTTGGCATACTTGGCGGCGTCTTCGAAGGCGCAGTAAGCCGTACCATAGTTGGTGCAGGCCACCAGGAAGCGTTCGTCATCGAACTCTTCTTTTACCCGCAGAAAGCCGTTACCTTCAGTGCCGAAGAAGTCTTTCTCTTCCAGCTCAACATCGATGAACTGCACTTCACAGCAGCTGTCCATCTTCAGACCGAGTTTGGGGAGCTTGCTGACTTTGATACCTGGCTTGGTCATGTCGACGAAGAACTCGGAGAACACAGGTTTCTCAGAGGCTGAGTCTTTGGCCATCACAACCAGGAATGGGCAACCGGCGGCACTGGTGATAAAGCACTTGGTGCCATTGAGGTAAATCTTGCCATCGCGGCGAGTATAAGTAGTCAGCAGACTACCAACATCGGAACCGGCAGACGGCTCGGTGATGGCGGAGTTCCACATCTGTTTACCTGTACCCAGGAAGGCCATGATCTTGTCGATCTGTTCTTGGGTGCCGTGTTTCAGTACCGTGGTAAAGCCGGCCAACTGGAACAGGACATAGGTGGGGGCACCGAGGCGGCCCAACTCTTCCCAGATAACCGCCAAGGTCATCAGTCCGGCTTCCATGCCGCCGAAATCTTCCGGCAGTAACAGGCTATCTATGCCCATATCAGCCAGTTCTTTTACAAATCTTTCTGGATATTGACTATTTTCATCGCACTCAGAGAAATATTGTTCCCAATTTTCTCTTTCCATTAAGTCACGAACACCTTTAACGAATAGTTCCTGCTCATCTGTTAAACGATAATCCATGAAAACTCCCCTATATAAATATATTTAATCAAGTTAAGGTGTGAGGTGAATCTATAATTAGATTAACTCTTCCAATTATTTTTTCGTGAATCTTTCAAGAATGAGATAATGATCATTATGTTCACGAAAATGAGAGGCGCACCGCCGGCAATAATCGCTGTTTGCAATGGTTTTAATCCACCAAGTGCCAACAAAACAATACCGATAACACCGACCAATACAGACCAACCTACACGAACCCAAACCGGTGGTTCATTATCCGCATCGACGCCTTTACAGGTTGACATGGCCAAGGTGTAAGAACAGGCGTTAATTAATGTCACTGTTGCCAAGAAACACAGAATAAAGAACATCCACATGGTGATGGTGCTCATTGGCAAAGCGGCCCAGGTTTCAATAATGGCCCTGGCGGCACCATATTGTTCAATCAAGGCAGGCATATTGACGATATTTTCATTCATCAGATTAAGTGTATTACTGCCTAGAATGGTCCACAGCAACCAGGTAGAAGCTGTCAGGCCGCCCACCATCGCCAGACACAGCTGACGCACGGTTCTGCCGCGGGAGATCTTGGCCAGGAAGATACACATCTGGATGCCGTAAACTACCCACCAGGCCCAGTAGAACACTGTCCAGTCTTGAGGGAAGCTGCTGTCGCTGACGGAAGCTGTGTAGAACAGCATGCGGCCCATGTTCATCAGCAATACCCCGATGGAATCGGTAAAGTAGTTTACTGTGAAGGTGGTGGCGCCAATGATGAGTACCCAGGCGAGGATGATGATGCTCAGGTAGCTGCGCAGGTCACTGGCAATCTTGATCCCTTTTTGTAGACCAAAGGCCACACAAATAGCATTGAAGATGATCCAGGCTGAGATGATGGTGGCATCCACTTCAATGGTGCGCGGAATACCGAACAGATATTGAATACACTCGGTAACCAGAGGCGTTGCCAGACCCAGGCTGGTACCCATGGCCAGGATTAGCGCTACGACATAGATGTTATCTATGATGGTGCCTATGATGCCTTCACACTTCTTGCCCATGATGGGATAAAGCGTACCGCTGGGGCGTACCACGTCCATTTTCTTTACGAACAGGAAGTAACCCAGAGCGACAGAGAAGAAGGCATAACCGGCCCATGGCAGTGGTCCCCAGTGGAACAAACTATAGGCCAGACCAAATTCTTTGGCTTGGACTGTCAGAGGTTCCATTTCAAATGGGGGATAACTGACATAGTAGTAGATCTCCAATGAACCCCAGAACAGCACGGCGGCTGAGGTACAGGAGGCAAACATCAGGAAGATCCAGCTTCCGGTACTGAATTCAGGTTCTTCATTACCGAGACGGTTATTGGCATAAGGACCGAATAGTAACCAGAGCCAGCCGGCCAGCATGACTATCATGTACCATTCAAATGCCCAGCCCCAGCTATGGGTTAAGTAATGGAAGACTGCACTGATAACTTCATTGGCTGCATCAAGGTCTCTCACGGTAAAGTAGGAGAGAAGGATCACCACCAATAATGAAGGGAAAAATATTTTCGCTTCAATACCGGCCTTTTTGATCTTTTTATTTTCACTCATCAAAATTCTCCATGCCCAAAAAGTCTTTAACTGATTTTCAGGAAAGGTGAGCCCGTAAGGTTTAATAAAAAACCTCAGATTAATATAAAATGATTTGGGTTTGAGCTACTGGTTAAATAGCTCAGTTATTAAAACCAATATTGCAGGTGAATGTTGAATCGACCATTCCACTCCTTATCGCTGTCCTCTAGACCCAGACTATTGTCACCTAGCCAGAGAACATTTTTGGCATGATAATAGTCGACATATACAAAGAATTGTTTGTATGAAAGAGATACCCCAGTACTGTTAAGTACAGAGTCATCAAAGTGTGATTCGTCAGGGGTTAAAATACTGAAGTCGTTATAGAAGGTGAATTGACCACCCCATTGGGTATCAAAAACTTTTGACAGGTTGAAGGTCATGATGTCGCCTTTGGCGGCTACTTCATAGAAACCATTTACTGCACCAACACCAATTTTTGAAGTATCTATTTGACCATCATCATATTGATCAAAGTCATATTTCAAATACTGGAGCTGTACACCCCAGCCACGATATTTTGCATCCAGGTGTACGGCATAGTTCAGGTTATCTCCTGATTCATCGGCAACCGGATTATAAAGTTGGCCGTATTCAACAGAGGCTCCCAAGAGCACTTGCCAGTTATCGTTTTCCCATCTGTAGGTCTCGCGCAGACTGGCGGTATTGTATTCCTTGTTATTGTAGGTAGTGCCATTGACTGTGCCTGAACCTATAGTACCGGCGAAATTACGATAGTCGCTGCCCTTATAAAGAGAACTCTGGATGAAAGAGAAGTCTGTTTCTAAGTTATTGAATTTGTGGTTGATATTGAATCCAACACCATAATCATCTTCGAAACCAAGGTAGTAGTTGAGGCTATACCACCAGTTGTGGGAAGCAAAGTTCTTATTACCAAATGCCTTGTTGACCACCCCTAGCTGTAGAGTTAAATCTTCATTGGCATTCCAATAGGCATAACCATTTTTCAGGTAGTCATAGCCATCGGCAAAGCGGTATTCAGCGACAAATCCATAGTCTTCAAAATCCTGGGAGAGTTTTATTCCCAAGGTGTTGAAATCAAAGTCGCCACCCGTAGCTTTTGAAGCATCACTAAAATCTTTAATACTGTAGTTAGCTCTTATTGAACCACTGATGTCTACTGCCAAACTTGGCATGCTAAGCGTTAGTCCTAATAACATTAAGCTTATGTTTTTTAGCTTAAACTTATTCATTCATCACTCTCCTTTTTTAATTTGAACCGATTATGGTTTCGGTAATAAATAAAAAAACATTCCCGCATCACACTTTTGGTCAATGGATTGTTATCTTGCTCGAAAATGTGTGATGTAAATCAATAAAAACGGTGAAAATGAACCATTGAAGGTCGTTATGTAATCAGGTTTTGTTTAATTTGGTTGAAAAGTTGGATATTGCTCACAAAAAGTGGCTCAACAAACGAATTTGTTTGGTCTTAATTGAAAATAGCTTGTATTAATAAAATGACGCTGATGGATTGTGAGAGGTTTATTTAATTAATCTGATAATCAATTAAGCAACTCTAAATTTGGTTAAGGTGAACTAATCTATTATCCATATTGATATCTAAATGGGTGTGGACTTTTATTCCCTTTCGTTACCCAGGAGGGTGCGACTTTGTGTGATGCAAGCCTGAAATTTTATTGATTATGGGTTTCCGATCACCAATGTTGAGGAATGTAAACCAGTAGAGACGAATGTTTATAGTGATACTTAGACTGGAGATAAGATGAAGATCATTGCATGTTATAAGCTTGTCCCGGAAGAGCAGGATATCAAAGTCATTCCCAACCTTCCTGTAGATACAAGTAATGTAAACAAAAAGATAGGCCAATTCGATCTGTGTGCCGTTGAAGCTGCGGTACAAATCAAGGCAACCCAGAGCGATTGCAGCATTACGGCGTTGAGTATAGGCGCAGATGCACTGGCCGCCCCCAAAGCCTGCAAAGATATCCTCTCAAGAGGCCCGGACGCGCTGACCCTGGTTTGCGATCCCAAGCTGGAGCAGGCGCTGCCCCATCAAACTGCCCGAGTCTTGGCTGCTGCTGCCAAGCAGGAAGGGTTTGAGCTGATCCTCTGCGGTGACGGTTCGGGTGACATCTACGCCCAGCAGGTAGGTTTGCTGCTTGGTGAATTGCTGCAAGTACCTTGCATCAATGGTGTCAGCAAGATTTTGGAAGTCGCCAATGGTGTGGTCCGGGTCGAGCGCGAGCTGGACGATGAAGTTGAAGAACTGGAGTTGTCGCTTCCTGCCGTGTTGGCGGTTTCTGCCGATATCAACGAACCTCAAATCCCTTCAATGAAAGCCATTCTGGCCGCAGGTAAAAAGCCGGTCAACAAGTTGGCTTATGCCGATCTGGCGCTGGAAGAGATCCCACAACTGGTTGAGCTGGTGTCTATTACTGCGCCTGAGCAGAAGGCTCGCAAACAGATCATCATCGAGGGTGATGACGATGGCCAGGTTGCCGAGTTTGTCGGTCATATTGGCAACGTATTGAATTGAGGGGGATGAAATGAGCAAGCTAGCAAATGTTTGGGTTTTCAGCAGTGAGGCCGCTCGTCTGCCCGAAGTAATGGCCGCCGGTCTGCAACTGGGTAACAGTGTTTCTGTATTTGTCTTGGGGGGTGCCGATGAAGTCGCCAGGGCTGCGGCACTGGGCGCAAACAAGGTGTATCACCTGGGTGAGAAGGATTCTAGCCGCATAGTTGAAGATTATGCTCTGACCATGGCCAAGGCGATTGAAGCCCAAGCGCAGCAATCTTTGGTCTTGCTGCCTGCCAGCCGTCGTGGCAAGGCGTTGGCTGCCAAGCTGGGTGTGCGCCTGAGTGCCGGGGTTTTCAATGATGCCGCCGAACTCACAGTCGATGGTGAAGGCCATGTGGGTGCCAAGCACCTGGTCTACGGTGGCCTGGCCATAGGTGAAGAGAAGATCAGCTCTCAAATTGCCGTAGTGACTCTGGCTGCCGGTGCCTTCAAGGAATTGCCTGCCGAAGAAGCGGGTCGCAGCGCCGAAACTATCGCTCTGGAATTTGTTGCCCCCGCCAATGGGATTCGTTGCCTGGCTCGTCGGCCAAAAGAAAAGTCCAATGTGGATTTGGGTAAGGCTAAGCGCGTTATCGGTGTAGGTAACGGTATCGGTTCTCTCGACAACCTGAAGTTGCTTGAACAGCTGGCCGACAATGTGGGAGCCGAACTGGGTTGTAGTCGCCCGATCGCCGAAACCGAAAAATGGATGGAGCGTGAGCGCTACATTGGGGTTTCAGGTGTGATGATCAAGCCAGATGTCTATGTGGCTGTCGGTATTTCAGGTCAGATCCAGCACATGGTCGGTGTTAATGATTCCCAAACCATTATCGCCGTCAACAAAGATAAGAATGCCCCCATTTTCCAGTATGCGGACTACGGCATTGTCGGTGATATCAACAAGATAGTTCCAGCCTTACTGAACAGTTTCAAAGGTTAACTGTCTGGCCCGACTACCGGCTCAAGGGGCCGGTAGTCTCGAATTCAAGAGAGGATCAGCATGTCAGAAGATGCATTTGACGCAATCATAGTGGGAGGCGGACTCGCCGGCTGCGTTGCTGCCTATGTCCTGGCCAGTCAGGGCGCCGATGTTCTGGTGATTGAACGCGGCAACTATGCCGGGGCCAAGAATATGACTGGCGGTAGACTCTATGCTCACAGCCTGGAAAAGATCATGCCTGACTTTGCCAAGCGGGCACCGCTGGAGCGTAAGGTCACCAAAGAAAAAGTATCGTTTCTCACTGATGATACGGCAGTAACTCTGGACTATCACAACGGCCGTGGTCAGGAGCCGGTAGAGGAATCTTATACTCTGCTCAGGGGCACTTTCGACCAGTGGTTGGCCGAGCAAGCCGAGGAAGCCGGGGCTCAGTTTATTACCGGTATTCGGGTCGAAAAAATTCTCAAGGAAGACGGTAAGGTTGTTGGTGTAGAAGCCGATGGCGATTCACTGCTGGCCAAGACAGTGATTCTGGCTGAAGGAGTCAATCCACTTCTGGGTGAGCAGATCGGCATGGTGAAGCCCAAGGTGCAAGCCAGTGCCATGGCGGTCGGTGCCAAGGAGCTGATTGCCCTGTCCGAGCAGCAGATTAAGGATCGTTTTAATGTCAGTGGTGACGAAGGGGTTGCCTGGTTGTTTGCCGGTTCACCTTCCAATGGTCTCTTGGGTGGGGGCTTCCTCTACACCAATAAAGACACAGTCTCTCTGGGCGTAGTGTGTGGTTTGCACCATATCGAAACCTCCACCAAGACAGTGCCGCAGATGCTGGAAGACTTCAAGAATCATCCGGCGATCAAGCCTTTGATTGAAGGCGGCAAGCTACTCGAGTACTCAGGCCACGTGGTTCCCGAAGCCGGACTGAACATGGTGCCCAAGCTGGTGGATGATGGTGTCTTGATTGCCGGTGATGCCGCAGGTTTCTGTATCAACGTGGGCTATACGGTCCGCGGAATGGACTTGGCTATCGCATCTGGTGAGGCTGCAGCCAGAGCCGTGCTCGCAGCCAAGGCCAAGAATGATTTCAGTGCCGCTGGACTCAGTGCCTATCAAACACTGTTGGACAACAGCTTTATCATGAAAGATCTCAAGCTGTACCAGAAATTACCCGCCTTTATGGAGAACCCAAGGATCTTCAATCAGTATCCCAAGCTGGTCGCCGATCTCATGCAGGAGATGTTCACCATAGATGGCAGCGCCTCGCAGCCTCTGCGCAAGACCCTGATGAAGCATGCCAAAGAAGTGGGTTATATGAATCTGATCAAAGATGGTATTAAGGGGATGACAGCGATATGAGCGAGCCAGTTAATGTTGATGTGAAATTGGGGGTGAATAAGTTCTATGTTGATGAAGGGCATCCACATATTGAGCTTGTTGAAAACCCGGATATTAATGAATTTCGTAAATTGGTCAATGCTTGCCCTGCAGGACTTTATAAAATTCAGGACGACGGCAGCTTAAAATTTGACTCTGCCGGTTGCTTGGAATGTGGCACTTGTAAAATGCTTTGCGGCGAGACCATTATCAAGAAGTGGGAATACCCCAGAGGTACATTCGGTATTGAATATCGTTATGGTTAGTGCCGCTCGAAAACCTTAAATCTGAATTTAAGTTAGTTTTCTAACGAGCTCGATTGTGCAAAGTGAGAGCATACACTTTCAAGGTTGTCCACTCTTTTTAGTCAACAGGGTGAAATAACTATTTGTTTTAAGCGCTATGCTCTTATCCATTATTCAGCCTATTTAAGTTTTACATGCTATTTATGTAGTTTGCTAATTGTAACCGTTTTCTCACTTTTGAGCTTCAGATTTGTTTTAATTCCATTTTTTATTCAGTATTTCTCGGTTGAGAAATCAGACTGAAGATTAATGGCACATTTTTGTGAACGAATAAATCAAATGAATTTATTGGTTTAAAATAAGAGATTAGCATATGAAAGCTAAAAAGTTCGATGAAATGGAGTTTACGCCATTACATAAGAAAATCATGTTTTGGGGCAGTGGTGGTCCCTTCCTCGACGGTTATATTCTGGTCATTATTGGCCTGGCGCTTGAGCAGCTGATCCCTGAAATGCAGTTGGATGCCAACTGGATTGGTTTGGTTGGGGCGTCTACCCTGGTTGGCCTGTTTGTCGGTACTGCACTCTTTGGTTACATCGCCGACCTGTTCGGTCGTAAGTTAATGTTTCTAATAGATATCATAGCGATAGCCGTGCTTTCTGTCGCCACTATGTTTGTCTCCTCCCCAATAGAATTAGTGGTGATGCGCTTCCTTATCGGGGTGGTGATCGGCGCCGATTACCCCATAGCCACCTCCATGGTGGCCGAGTTTTCCCCAACCAAGAAGCGGGCCTTTACCATGGGCTTCATTGCCTTGATGTGGTATGTGGGTGCTACTGCGGCCAATGCGGTCGGTTACCTGCTTTATGATCTCGAGGGTGGCTGGCGTTGGATGCTTGGCAGCGGCCTGATCCCTTGTCTGGTAATCCTGTTTGGGCGTTTCCATCTACCCGAGTCGCCACGTTGGCTGCTGCGCAAGGGCCGTATCGCCGAGTACAAACAAGTTATGCAACAGTATTTTGGCGGCAATATTCATATTGAAGCGGAAGAGAAGATCGATACCCAGTATTGTAAGCTGTTCGAAAAACGCAACTTCACCATGATCATCTTTATCGGCACTATCTGGACCTGCCAAATTATCCCCATGTTTGCCATCTACACCTTTGGGCCGCAGATAGTCGGGGCTTTGGGCTTCTACGATGGCAAAGACTCGGCACTTGGTAACATCATCATTAGCGCCTTCTTTATCATAGGCTGTATCCCGGCCATGTATTGGCTGGATTCCATGGGCCGCCGGCCACTGCTTATCATCAGCTTTGCCATGATGACCTTGTCACTGGCGATGCTGGGGCTGGTGTCCTCGCCCGGTATCTGGGTGGTGATTGCGGCCTTTGGTATGTACGCCTTCTGCTCAGGTGGTCCGGGGATCTTGCAGTGGCTCTATCCCAATGAGTTGTTCCCTACCGATATCCGGGCTTCGGCCGTGGGGGCCGTGATGTCTTTCAGTCGCATAGGCACCATACTCTCGACCTATGCCTTGCCTGTATTTATGAACGCTTATGGGGTTTCCTGGACCATGATGGCCGGCGCCGGTATTTCACTGCTGGGCCTGGTGGTCTCCATTTTGCTGGCACCGGAAACCCGTGGTATGACCTTGGCGGATACCAGTGTCGCTGGATTTGTAAAACACTGATTATCAGATACTAACTATACAAACGCTGCTTATCAAAAATATCGAAAATCGCCGCCTCCAAGGAGGCGGCAACGGCTTCAACGGACGGCGACATAAGGATTGTGGTGCCGCTCTTCAGCAAAAGTTGACATGGGGCCATGGCCGGGAATAAAACTCACATCTTCACCCAACGGCCAGAGTTTGTGCTTGATGGAATCCAGCAGCGCCGCATGATTACCGCCGGGGAAATCGCAGCGGCCTATGGAGTGTTTGAATAACACATCGCCAACCCAGGCCAACTTGAGTGCAGGGGCAAAGAATACCAGGTGGCCTGGTGTATGGCCCGGACAATGAATCACCTGAAGTTGTAACTCGCCGACCCAAATAGTGTCATCCTGCTCAAGAAAGCGGTCTGGATAAAAAACATCACAGTGGGGAAATTGATACAGACGACATTCCTCCGGCAACATATCAAACAGAAAAGTATCGTCCTTATGAGGACCAAGTACTTCGGCCGATGAACTCTCGGCCAATAATCTGGCTGCGCCGATATGATCTATATGACCATGGGTCAGGAGTATCTTATCCAGCTCCAGTTCATTGTCTTTAATAAAACTTGTTATCTTCTCTACTTCACCACCTGGATCTATTATAGCAGCCTTGTTGCAGCCATCTTGCCAAACAATACAGGTATTTTGTTTATAATGAGTTACGGGAATAATTTTGAAGTTTACATTTTTAGTCATTTATATCTCCACGATTATATAATTATAAATTGATTTTACTGGCGGGTGGATTCTATTGGTTGATATTGCTCAATAAATCATAAGTTACTTTCTGTGATTTTATTTTTTAATTAATTAAATGGATTGTTTCAGGATTTAAATTTATACCCTATTGTTCAATAATCTATTTCACTTGGATTATTGTGAAATAGCTCAAAGGGATGGCGGGCTAATTTCTATAGTATTGACCATGTTCCAGCATTTCTATCTGGATTGACTCGAATATGCCTGGAGTTATACTGCCGTAGGTGCCTGTCGCAGAGTTTAGGCAGGCATCCTGCTTACTGATGAAAACTTGCTGAGGTATCGATGAACTATCGACTGACAAACGAACAAGAAGCATTTATTGCAGGAGTAAGAGACCTGATGTCACAGGAGGACTGGGAATGCTATTTCTCCGCCTGCGACGACAACAATGAATATCCTGAGCGTTTTGTCAGAGAGCTGGCCAAGCTGGGGTTGGATAGTTTGCTGCTTCCGGAAGAATACGGCGGCAGCGATGCCGGTCTGGTGACATTGGCCTTGATCTGGGAAGAACTGGGTCGCCTCGGTGCGCCAACCTATGTGCTTTATCAGATGGCGGGATACCCTACTATTTTGCAGGAAGGTACCCAGGAGCAGATCGATAAGATCATGGCCTATATAGGTACCGGCAAACAGGTGTGGAACTCGGCGGTCACCGAACCGGATGCCGGCTCGGATGTGCGCAGCCTGCAGACCACTTATACCCGAAAAAAGGGCAAGGTCTACCTCAATGGCACCAAATGTTATATCACCAGTGCCGCCGAGACCCCTTATCTGGTGGTGATGGCCAAAGATTCCGCCAGCTTCGAACCGATTTTCTCCGAGTTTTTTGTTGACATGAGTAAACCGGGGATCTCTGTCAGTCACTTGCCCAAGTTGGGACTGAAGATGGACAGTTGCTGTGTGGTGGAGTTCGACAACGTAGAGCTGGAGGAAAAGGACTTCTTCGGCACCGAAGGCAACGGGTTTGCCAGGGTGAAGAAGGAGTTTGATCTGGAGCGTTTCCTTATTGCCTGCAGTAACTATGGTTGTGCCTATTGCGCCTTCGAAGATGCCGCCCGTTACGCCAACAAGCGGGTACAGTTTGACTTGCCGATCGCCAAGACGCAGCTGATCCAGGAAAAGTTTGCCTATATGTCGGTGCAGCTCACCAACATGAAGAACATGATTTATCACACCGCCTGGAAGGCCGACAACGGCCAGATGACCCCGGGCGATGCCGCCAAGTGTAAGCTCTACTGCTCCAAGGCGGCCTTTAATGTGGTCGACAATGCCATGCAGGTGTTTGGCGGTCAGGGGATCACTGGCGAGCATCGCATTAGCCGCTTCTGGCGCGATCTGCGGGTCGACAGAGTTTCCGGCGGCTCGGAAGAGATGCAGGTGCTGACGCTGGGCCGGGAAGTGCTCAGGGAGTATGTGTAACAGGCGCTGCTTCGTAGCGTTATTTCATTGAAAAGGCCCGCGAATGCGGGCCTTTGACTGCAATGGTTTTAGAAGTCGTATCTTAAACCTATGCTGGTGATAGTGTCGTCAAAGTCACTGTAACCCTTGGCATCGAACTGGCCGATTTCGGTGTGGACTCTGGTGGACTTGGACAGCTGATACTCGGCGCCTATGCCCCATTGGCTGACCTCAGGCACTGTCTGGGCTGCTTGTCCCAGGGCTTCGTAAATTCGCGTGGCTATGAGTCCGGTTCCCGAATCATCTCGGCCGTACTGGGCCTTGAGCATTAACTTGTCCAGTTGATAGGAGGCACTGACAAAAAATCCTGTGCCCTCCCGCGCCTGCCGTTGCGGCTTGGCCGGATTGACCAATTCCGAGTGTTGGATCAGGGTTCCCAGCTTGAGCTGCTGCAGCTTCCAGTGCCCCACCAGGCGCCAGGCCTTGATATCTTCCACTCCGTCTGAGTAGGCGGCGGCCAGATACAGATCGCCTTGCTTGAGACGCTTATCACCCCAGCTCAATGCCAACTGGAAGTTGCCGTTGTCACGACGGGCATCGTCCGTGTCAAAGTGGTTGTCTTCCAGCAGGTAGCTGACCCCCAGTTGCCAGCCGCGCCAGTTTGGCGTGCGATATTCCAGTGAGTCGCCCCAACGTTTATCCCCGGCCATCAAGCGATCGTGTTTCATGCTGTAGTTATCGAACACATCGACAAAGCCTTTGGTCATCTTGAACACAGGCTCCATGCGTCCGGCCGCCAGCGAGCCCCATTCTTGATGCCGTAGTCCGAGAAAGGTCGATCTCGCCGATACGGGTTTATCGCCAGCGTCCTGTGCAGCGGCGTTGACTCCAAGCTCAATCTGGTAGAATACTTGCCAGTCGCTGCCAAGATCGTTCTGCCCCCGGACGCCCAGGCGAGTGAAGTTGTTTTCCAGCACTGTGCCTGACTTGGCTTTATGGGTGGCGCTGCCCGAGTCTGAGTGGGTGACCGAATAATCCAAGCGGCCATAGAGAGTCGGGGCGGCGCTGACGGCTCCGGAAAAGGCAGCGAGGGCTGTGATAGCCAGTGGTAATTTTTTCATCTTGACCTCTGAATTCAGTGGCTGAAATTGGAGAATGTGAACTGGTGGCAGTCGTTACATAACACCTTTGCCGGCTTATGCTCGCTGTGGCACACGGTGCAGGGCACATCGGCTCCCCAGTGGGGGGCATCGTGTGGGTTGGGCTTACTGTCACGGGTTTGCTCGGCAATTTGCTGGTAATCGCCATGGCATTCGAGACAGGCGGTTTCTGTTGCAGGACCTTTGGGGGCACCCAAGTGGCAGGTCTTACAGTCCTTTTCTTGATACATGAAGGCGTGGTTGCTGCGGCCTTCGCGGGAGCCGGACATCTTGGTCAGTTCGCCGGCCCAGGCTTGGCTCGCCAGCAAGGTGCCCATCAACAGGGCTGAGATCAGTGAAGTTTTCATGGGCGACTCCTTAAGCTTTGGCAACTTGTTCACCGGCAATTACCCCAAAGGCGAAGGCATCCGGGCAGGAACAGGCGGTAAGACGAATACGGCCGAACAAGCCACCCGTGGCTTCGCCGCAGGCATACAGCCCCTTGATGGCTTGCCCTGTGGTTAGCGAGATGACCTGGGCTTGTTCATTGATTAGCACGCCACCTTGGGTGTAATTGAACTTGGGACGAGCCTTGATGGCATAGAAGGGGGCGCGTTTGACACTGACCTGCTTCAGGGCCTTGAAGTCTTTACCGAACTGGCTGTCGGTGCCGGTTTGGGCATCGGCGTTGTACTGTTTGAGTGTCGCCTTCAGGCCTGGTAGATCTATGCCTTCGCCCTGGGCCAGGGCTTCGAGCGTGTCGTAGCGCTGCATCATGCCTTCTTCCAATGCCAGCTGCAGGCGCTGCTTGTCGTGGAAGTTGTCTATGCCGTCCTGGTCATAGATGTTCAGCGGGAAGCGACCATTGTTGCGATCCATTATGTTGCAGATGGCTTCAGCCACTACTTGGCGGTTATTTCGCTCGCTGATAAAACGTTTGCCGCTGGCCGGGTCGACCAAGGCGCCCCACTGCAGGTCTTCGGTGGGAATATCGAAGGCAAAACGCATCAGCGACAGGTGCACTGTTTGCGCGCCGGCGGCCACCAGAGCCTTGAGTGCACCGGCCGTGGCGCCTCTGTGGGTGGTGGTGGGAATGTATTCGCGGATATTGGGAAACTCGGCCGAGCGGAACTCCACATCGCGGCTGTAGCCTCCCACGGCCATGACCACACCTTTACGCACTCGATAATGCTTGATAACACCACTGCGGTTGTCGCGATCATCGTTGGCCAGGGCGGGATCGAAGTGGTATTGCTCCCGGACCTGCAACCCCAGCACATCGCCATTTTCGTTCTGGATCAGCCGCTCGAACTTGACCCGGCGGCGGATCTCACCCTGCAGCTCCTGGGTGTAAAAGGCTCGCAGTGGTCTTAGGATCCCCTTGCCGCCGCCATTGACCGGATACAGGGTTCTGGGCACTGAATGGCCACCCAGGCTCTTGAGCTTGTCGTGGAAGCGGCAACCGCGCTCTATTGCCCAAGGCAGCACCCGGGTCGTGGTTTCGGCCATGGTCAGCGTGAGATTTCTATGGTTCTGGAAACCACCGGCGCGACTGATATCTTCGGCAAACAGCTCGGCCGAGTCCTGGATACCGTCTCGCTGTTGCAGATGACTGTTGACCACAGAGAAGTTGAGTCCGGAAATCGCAGATGTTCCGCCGAGTACCGGCATTTTCTCGATGATGATGGTGTTGGCGGCACCTTGCTCTTTGGCGCGAATGGCGGCGCAGGTACCGGCCAACCCGCTGCCGACCACCACGACATCGAAAGTTTCATCCCATTGGACTTGGGGTTTGCTGCTCTTGCCGGCAGCCAGAGCCACAGGTGCCAGTCCCAGGGCGGAAACGGCCAGCCCCCCCTTGAGAAAAGCCCGCCGGCTTTGCGTCACTTTAGCGTTCATATCAGCCTCTATTTTTGTTTGCATGGCACCATGGAATCAAAATCATCGGTGCCGCTATATAGCGGTTTTCCGAAAGCGAATCTCAGATGTGAAGCCGATCAATTCCCGCGCTTAAAGCCGCTTGTCGCGGCATGAAATAACGCATAATGGCGAGGTGTTTAATGCTTAACTAATTTGCCATGTGCCGTTATTTGCCAAGCGTGTTGTTGCTGTTTTGCCTGTGTCTGCCTCAGGCCTGGGCCGATATCCGTATCGGTATCCTCACTTTTGGCGAGCCGACCGATGCGCTCTTGGCCTGGCAGGACACGGCGACAGCAATAAGCGAGCATACCGGCCAGAGGGTGACTCTGTTGCCTCTGACTCCGGCTGAGCTGGATCAACAGGTGAGCCAAGGCGCTCTGGATTTTATTCTCGCCAATCAATACGCCACTGTGGGTTATAAGAAAGACTATGGTGTCAGCCAGTTACTGACGCTTATACCCAGAGATGGCCGGGATCCGGAACTGGCGATGGGGTCGACGCTGGTGGCCCGCCCCGAGGTGCAACTGACCAGTTGGCAGCAGTTGTCACAACTGAGGATCATCTCTACCGATCCCAAGGCTTTCGGCGGTTTTCTGATCTTCAGCGGTGAACTGGCACTGCGGGAGATCAACCCTGCCACCGAGCTCAAGGCGTTGCAGTTTGTCGGCTTTCCGCAGACCGCTTTATTGGACAGGTTGCTGAGCGGCGAGGCCGATCTGGCGGTATTGCCCGCCTGTGTGCTGGAGCAGGCCATCGCTTCCGGGCGTTATCCCAAAGAGGCGTTTAAGGTGTTGCTGGCGGAAAAGCCCCCTGGGTTTCAGTGCCAGGTATCGAGCCGTTTATATCCCTATACCGCCCTGTCCAAGCCGGGTCACACAGATAACGCCCTGGCAACCGAAGTGGCCAGGGCACTGCTGGCGCTGACTGAGGATTCAGCCGCGGCCAAGGCGGGCGGGTATGCGGGTTGGTCTGTGCCGGTGAACGACAGCAGCGTATTTGCGCTGCGGCGCACTTTGCAGCAATGGCCGTTTCAAACCAACTGGCACAGGGTGGTTTCAGGTGTGGCTCCCTGGGTGGGGGCCATCTTGTTGTGCCTGCTGTTGGGGTATCTGCATCATTTACGGATAAAACGTCTGGTGGTGCAGCGCACCGGGGCACTGCGCAGCGAAATGGAGCAGCACAGCCGAACCCAAAAGGCTCTGCTTGAGCAGCGGAATCAGTTTTATCGGGCGCAGAGGGTACTACTGACTGGTGAAATGGCCTCAGGTATCTCTCACGAACTCAAGCAGCCTCTGGCCGGGATCCGCTATCTGGCCCAGGGGTGTCTGTATCGTCTGGGAGACGAGCAGCAGGAGATCAAAGACGCCCTCGGCAAGCTTATCAGCCAGGTGGACAGGGCCCAGGATACGATTCGCCGATTACGGGAGTTTTGTCAGCAGCCCTGTGAGCGTCGCTGTTTTCGTCTGGACGAGCTCATTCGCGATACCCTGGCGCTGACGGCGCCCGAGCTCAAGCGTCTGGGGGTTGTCCCTGTGTGTGAGTTGCAAGCCGTGACCATAGATGGGGATGCCAACTTGTTGCAGCAGGTGTTGGTCAATCTGTTGCTCAATGCCTTGGATGCCATGGAGCAGAGTGAGGAACCCTGGTTAAGACTCAGCCTTGAGTGCAACGCCAAGCAATGTCGATTTACCTTGTCTGATGCGGGCACAGGCTTGAGTGAGCCCCAGCTGGAGCGGCTGTTTTTTCCGTTTGAAACCAATAAGAGCAACGGCCTGGGGTTGGGGATGATTATTTGCAAACGTATTGTGGAAGAACATGGTGGCAGCATCAGTGCCCACAACAGCGAGCGCGGCTTGGACATGGTGGTGGTACTGCCGAGGAGAATCGATGATGACCCCTGTATATCTGGTTGATGATGATCAGGATGTGCTTGAATCACTGCAGTGGATGCTCAAGGGCCAAGGCATAGATGCAGTTGGTTTTGACTGTGCGGCAAGCTTCCTGGATGGTGCGGCCTGGCAACAGCCCGGGGTACTGGTACTCGATGTGCAGATGCCCGGCATGGATGGGATCAGCCTACATCAACAATTGCTGCAAGCGTCCAGTCCATTGGCGGTCATCATACTGACAGGTCATGGCAATATCGCCATGGCAGTAAAGGCGATGCAGCAAGGGGCGATGGATTTTCTTGAGAAGCCAGTCGATGGTGATCGGCTGCTTGAACTGTTAAGCAAGGGCGCAGCGTTTTGCTGCCGGCAGTGAACAGGCGGAGATCCGCTCCCGTCTGGCAACCTTGACGCCGCGAGAGCAAGAGGTGATGCAAAGAGTGTTGGCGGGCAAGCTCAACAAGGTGATTGCCGCCGAGCTCTATGTCACCCAGAGAACGGTGGAGCTGCATCGAAAGAAAGTACTGGAGAAGATGGCCGTCCACAATGTGGCCGAGTTGGCCTTTCTGTTGGCCAAGCTGCAACCGTTACCTAGCTGAAGCCTCACTGTAGTTGGTACTGGATAACTCCGTCCTGGGTCAGGCGGAAGATCCACAGGGAGTCGCCTTCGCGGTAATACCAGCTGTTGGCCAGACCTTCTTCGGCTTTTAACTGAGAAGTGAACTCGCTCATCGCCGACGCGGGCAGGCGGAAACTGCCGCTGGAGCTGTTGTTGTCCAGATCATTGTTGACCTTTATCTCTGTGGCAGAGGGCGGCAATATCGGCGGCAGCCAGCCACGCTCGAATACTCCTTCAGCCCGGGCTTCGGCCTCGGTGGGGTATTGTTCGCTGATGACATCGCTGCAACCCCAGAGTAAGGCGGTTAATGTCAGCATGGAGCTGATGGAAAGGGAACGCATCAGGGGTTTCATCTTGGGCTCCTTGTCAGAGAAATGGTGTTCTACTGTAACAAAGGCGGCCTGTACCTAGTCTGAAGCCAAGGTGCTTTCAGCTGTTTTGCTTTTTCTGGACGCTTGGTTTATGGCCATAGGCCCCTTTGTTGACTCGCCTAACATGCAGGCATCAATCCACATGGGTCATTAAAGCTGTTGCAAGCTGGCCAGCAAACGGTCCATCGCCCGATAACCCAGGGCCTGGGCCAGATGGCGCCGCTCGACCATGGGACTGAGCTGCAGATCGGCTATGGTGCGCGCCACTCGTTGCAGCCGATGAAAGCTGCGCACCGATAATCCCAGCTGATTGACACTCTGTTCGAGAAACGCCAGATCGCCGGGTTTGAAACCTGCCTGCTTCAATGCCTTACTGCCCAACTGACTATTGAGTACGCCGGCGCGGCTGAGTTGTAGTTCCCTGGCCGCAGCGACTCTGGCGGCAATCTGCTCACTGGTTTCACCCTGCGCCGCCTCTGAGGTCAAGGCGCCGGGCGGGAGTTTGGGCACCTCAATGGTGAGGTCGAATCTGTCAATGAAAGGGCCTGACAGCCGGGCCAGGTAACGGCGGATCTGCTCTGGGCTGGCGCGGCTTCCCGGGCCAGCATCACCACAAGGGCTGGGGTTCATGGCGGCGATGAGTTGAAAGCGGGCATCGAAGCGCAGTTTGGCTGCGGCGCGGGAGATGATGACATGGCCGGTTTCCATGGGTTCACGCAGGCAGTCGAGTACCTTGCGGGGAAACTCGGCAATTTCATCGAGAAACAGCACTCCCAGGTGAGCCAGTGAAATCTCGCCGGGTTTGGGGATTGAACCGCCACCCACCAAAGAGATGGCCGAGCTGGTGTGGTGCGGAGCGCGAAACGGGCGGCGATAAAACTCCCCCGGCTCAGTGGCCATACCGGCCACTGAATGAATCGCAGCCACTTCCAGCGCCTCTTCATAACTCATGGGGGGCAGGAGTGAGATTATCCGGCTGGCCAGCATGGTCTTGCCTGTGCCAGGTGGCCCCAACATCAGCAGGTTATGCCCGCCGGCGGCAGCGATTTCCAGTGCTTGTTTGGCTTGATATTGGCCTATGACTTCCGACAGGCAGTCATTCGAGTGCGGCTTGGATTGTTCCAGCCATTCGGTTCCCGGCACTATCCCCGGCAGGGTTTGCTGCCCGTGCAGATAGGCGGCGATATGTTGCAGGTGCTGGGCCAGGCAACATTGCCGGTAGCCCACCAAATCCGCTTCACTGCGGTTATCCTGTGGCAATACCAGTTTGATGCCTCTTTGACGGGCGGCGATGATCACCGGCAGGATCCCAGTGCAGTGCCTGACCTCACCGGACAGCCCAAGCTCACCGACAAATTCATGCTCGTCCAGAGATTTCAGTGGCAGTTGTCCGGATGCTGCCAGAATGCCAATGGCAATAGGAAGGTCGTAACGTCCACCCTGCTTGGGCAGATCGGCCGGTGCCAGATTGATGGTTATCCTGCGCATGGGGAACTCAAAACCCGCATTGATTATGGCGCTGCGGACTCTTTCTCTGGCTTCCTTGACCGAAGCTTCCGGCAACCCCACCAGATTGAAGGCCGGCAAGCCGTTGGAGAGGTGAGCTTCGACCAGTACCTGAGGCGCCTCCACACCTTTGGCGGCTCGGGTGGCAACTCTGGCTATCGGCATAACAGTTCCTTTGTTGTGCGCTTCCCTATTCTGTAGAGTGTAGCAGTTGCCTGGATTTACAGTGGCTTGAGGGAATAGCGGTTTTGTCCTTATCGAAAGAGGTTGCCAGTACGCGGGAATGGTCTGCATCACTAACAATTTTGAGATTAGATGACTTTCTGCATACATCTGAGGCTGTCATCTGCTTCGTTGGAGAAACAAAATACGCTGTCGACCAAGGTATAGTGCCATACCACTTTATAATCAGTTGCCAGCAACAGCTTTAATAGTGACAGCGCGGGATTGTCAAACAAGGCTTCCAGGGAATAGGTTGAGACAGGGTAGACTTTAACTTGTTCGACTTGCACAGAATTATCATGTAATGCCAGCCTGGAGATTTTGCCGGAAAAGAGTATCTTACCCTCAAATTTATCTTTGTTATCACCAAGTTGTAACCAACCCCAGAAGCTTTCTGACTCCATGTCGATATAAAGGGAAAAGCTAACGCGCCTTATCTGATTATCAGGCCCTTCAACATTTTTTATCACTCGGTACATGCCATCAATATCTTGAACATCGTGATAGTCATAAATTAAGTTGACTATGATAGAAGCCAGCAAAAATGCGAGTGGAATAATAAATGGCACCATTCTTTCTAGCTTTGACATGCTGTTCCATCCTTGATTTTATTGTATATGGAAGCTTCCTTGTGGCTGACATAAGTTCTGACTTTATTGTTTGACTTGTTAATGCAGTCAATTGAAAAAACTCCTGTTCCATAACTGAGAATTATTGTATCTTTATCATCGTTTATTTCCGACTTGAGATCGTGAAAATCAATAGTTCCAAGTAACTTATAATTAAGCTTGTGAATGAGTGATTTTATTTCTTTTTGATCATCCATGTTTTTTATTTCTGTTAGGGTTATTATTTTTGTTTTTCCATCAGTGTAAATGTCTACTTTAGGGAGGTTTTCTGTAACTGATATTTTTATAGTGAATGGTAGGAGGAATAGTGCAATTGATATTGTTATTATTGAAATTATCTTGATTGAAGAAGGTTGGTTTTCTTTTGGGTTTGTTGTCAATTTATTGCTTTTGACTTTTTGTTCTTTCTCAAAGATGGAATTTTCTTGATTGTCTAATATGAAGTCTATTGTTAGATGAACTTGCATTATGTCTAAGCCATATCCAACCCCTTTGACTGTGAAGATTAACTCATTGCCTAGTATTTCTCTGAATACACGCCTTAGATTGGCGATGGCCACTGGAATAGAGTTCGGAGATACGACTCTACCATACCAGCCCACTGATAATAATTTATCTCTGCTTACAGCTTGCCCTTTGTTGTTATACATTTCTTTTAATATATAAAACTCCGGAGTCGAACACTTATATCTTCTGGTGTTTGTGCTTATGGTTGGATTGCCGTTGTTTTGGCGAACAGTGATGTGTTCCCTTCCTTTGGTGGTGTCCATCTTGGATCCTACTGATTTTTGGCTTCAACCTAGCCGCCTACATGTTTTCATTCTAATAATAAGTGATAAAAAATCCAGCGTTTCAGTTTATAATTTGTTAATCAACGAAATGTTAATGTTGCAACCTGTTGTTTTGTTGTGACAATTATTGGTTTCTGTGTCCTTGTCCATTTTGGTTTATTTATTAGATTTTATAACTGTATAAACAATGGCTTTGGTGAGAGCCTCCTGATTACCGGGCTAATGTTATTGATCTTACAGGGTGTCATCTTGTTTGTGGGAGTTGATTCCTGTTGTCTAAGGAGGGTGTATGTTAATGCAGCAGAGAAGCAGCAATATCCATGTGAGTAATGACGGTTTTTCTAAAGAAGAATCTCTCTTTCAAGCGGATTTTAAACCTTTGACACAGGCTCATTTACAAGAAATAGTTGCCAGAGAGGTTAATGGATGTATAAAGAGTGTTGCATATGAAGTTTTATTTAGGCCAGGAATGCAGCACAAGAATGTTGAATTTTTTTATCAAAATTTAAAGTGTAAAGAGCTATTGAATTTATCATTGGAGCAGTTGCACCAGTTAGCTGTGATTGATTATAGGAATCTTGATGTATTGGCTTTGACAGGGCGTAAAATAAAACGTTTGTTTATTAATGTTGAAGCCAGGGTGATAATGGCATTGGAAGCTGAACTGGTTTGGATAAATGATACATTGAAGCAACAGGATATTGAATTGGTTATTGAGATAACTGAACGTTTGAATTCGGATTGCGCTCACCCGGCTTTTATTAGTGTGGCAAAGCTGCATGATAGAGGACTAAAAATAGCTTTGGATGATTTTGAGCCTGAAGGAGATCTAAGACAGGGTTGGATAGGTACTGGCTGTGTTGATTATATTAAATTGATCTTGCCTAATGGTTTTGAGTGCTCTGAGAAGATAAGAGCCGATTTTATTGAGCATGTCTATCAGTTGAAGGATAAAGCCTTACTGAAAGTGATTGTTGAAAAGGTCGAGAGCTTGGACCAGTTTTTGGCGATGGAGTTTGTGCCTTATGACGGTTTACAGGGATACTTCTTTTCAGTACCAACTGAGCTCCTTCCAATACGTCTAAAGACACATGCTTTATTGCGATGACTAGAGATAGAAGACTTAGGGGAAAGTGCGAATAAGTCCTTCAGGGGCTTGTTTTCATCTTTCCTGGTTGTCGATTGGATAAAAAAGGTCACTGTCACGGCAAAAATTTCTCGTTATCTGAATGTAAAATCTACTGATAGATTGTGTGAGACTTCTCTGTGCCGTTCCGCGAAACGACACTTTACTCACACAAGGAAACCAGATGAAAAGCTTAACTTTACTGTTGGCCGGTATGTTACTCAGTGGTGCTGTTTTGGCTGTCGATGAAGAAAAAGCATTGCCTCAAGCCAGTGAAACCGACGTTCAACAATTGCTGCAAGCCTGTTTGCAGATGGCTGATGAAGACGCGGTTCCAGTCGAAGAGCGTCAGGAGTATCTGCTGACTTGCGTTAATGATCAACTCAATGAAATGGGTTATCAGCCTTTGGAAAGTTTGCCACAGGTTAATTAATCTCCACAAAAGTAGCTCATTTGTGTTTTAATTCCCCGGTATACGAGATGTGTTGTTTGCCTGGGGGATGGATACCTTGCTGTTGAATCTACTTAATACGTCGTGGTGGGATAGCTTCATACCACGACGTAAACTTCTTTTGTTTATCCTACCTTGGCTAACTGTTTTTCTGGTTTATCCTGCCAAGCCTTTGGCTCAATCTCATCCGATACGGGTGAGCTTTATTAATCCAGGTTCTGCTCAGGAAAGTTTCTGGGGCGATATAGACAGCCTTATGTTGACAGCAGCTACCGAGCTAAATATTGAGTTGGAAATATTGCATGCCAATAGGGATCATTTTCGGATGATAGCTTTGGCACAAGAATTGGCTACCCGTAAACAGTTACCTCAATACATTATTTTGGTTAATGAAAAAAATGTTGCCGTAAAAATGTTGGCTGCCTTTGAAGGTTTGCCTGTTAAGACTCTTTTGTTGCTCAATGATGTGGCTCCCGAGGTGCGTCATTTGTTGCAACAACAGCCTTACTGGCGACAGCATCTGTTGCCGCCTTTGATCCCTGACAATGAACGGATAGGCTTTCTTACTGCGCAGGCCTTGTTGCAGCAGGTGGGGCCAGGGACGCAACAAGTGCTGCTGATTTCCGGCGATAAGGGAACGCCAGCATCTATAGCCCGGACTCAAGGGGCAATAAATGGCTTCAGAGAAAGAGGGGTAGAGCCATTACAAGTCGTCTACGGTCATTGGCAAGAGCAAAGAGCCAAGACGCAAACAGAAATTCTGCTGAAACGTTACCCGGAGCTGAAAGGGATCTGGACCGCCAATGATCACATGGCCTTTGGTGCTATTGCGTCGCTGGAGGAAAAGGGACTCAGGCCAGGAGAGGATATATTCATTGCCAGTATCAATACTTCCTCCAAGGTGCTTGATTGGCGTAGCCAGGGGCGAGTCAGTGTCCTGGGCGGCGGTCATTTGCTGGCAGGAGCCGAGGCGCTCAGGCGCATTCGCGACGACAGTGAGGCTAAGCCTTGGAATGAGGAGGTCTCCTCAATGTTCAGGCTGTTGGTTCCGGGCACAGAACCTTTCAATCTGCTCGAGCAACGAAACTGGCGGGCACTGCTCGCTTGGTACCAACAGACATCGGAAGTAACGCATTGAAGCAAAGTTCTGTCATCAGTCACAAGATGACCTTGGTTATCATAGGTGTCAGTTCATTCTTTGCCTTGGTGACCATGGTGGCCCAGTTGTTCTGGAACTATCAGGATGGTGTTGAGGGCGGTAATCGTAGGCTAAATGAATATGTCGAAGCCAATCTGCCCGGTATGGCACAGGCCATTTGGGATGTGGACCATAAGTTGCTGCGGGACATACTGATTGGCATAGGCATGCAGCCTTATGTCTCCGGCGCGTCTTTGTCCAGTGTCGATGGGATTACCCTGCAAGTGGGAAATAATCAGGCCCAGGATAATGAAACCTTTCTGTTTCCAATAATCTACCGTCAGCAACAGATAGGTGAGCTTAAGGTTCAACGCAGCCGCAACCAGCTCTATTATGAGTTGTGGCGGCAGATGATCCTGATAGTCGTGGGTAATGGCTTGAAAACCCTGCTGATGATCTACGTGATTCTGACTCTGGTGCGCAGTCTGGTTACCGGAAGATTGGCGGCGCTGGCCGCATACGTCAATCGTATCGATTTGGGACAACCGCGAAAAGTGCCCTTACCTAATGAGGTAGGGGCGGCAAATCAAGATGAAATTGGCAGCGTGGCCCGCGCCATAGAGCAGATGTACCGACGTATTAGAACCGACTTTGCTCGCAAACGCTGGCAGCAGAGGCATTTGACTCGAGGGCAAAGGCAATTGTCCGAGCAGGTGGAATTTAGCCATAAAGAACTGGCTTGGCAGGCCAGAGCCAATGAGTTATTGGCGGATCTATCATTGCAGTTTCTGAAGGTACAGCCAGGGGACGTCGATCAGGCTTTGGCCGATGTAGGTCGTCAGATTGCTGAGTTGTTTGCCGTCGAGCGGGTTACCTTGCTGGAGATCAAAGAACAACAACTCTGTTATCGTAGCGTCTGGAGTCGTCGGGGGAAGCCTCATTCTTCAAGTTACATAGATATCAGTGAGTTGAATCGCTTTGCTGAGCAACTCAACACCAGACATATGATTATCGTGGAGGATGTGGAAAATCTACAATCTGACGATAGCGCCGAATATAGGTTACTCAAACAGTTGCAGTTACGTTCCCTGGCGCTGTTTGCCATCACAGATGGGCAAGACTTGCTGGGGATTTTGTCGCTAAGCAATAGTCAATCTCCAAAACTTTGGCCTCAATCCCGCCGTGCCATGTTGACTCAGTTTGCCGCTGCGCTCAACGAGCTCCTGGTCAGGGAGCGCAGGGATTTACAGATGTTGGGGCTGCAACGTGAGCTGTTGGGGCTGAATCACAAACTTAAACAGCTTTCGGAAACAGATGAGCTAACTGGATTGGCCAACCGACGTCCCTTTACCGAATCTCTGGCGTGCTTGCTGGCTTCGGAAGAGGGGGGCGCCTTGATAATGCTGGATGTCGATCACTTTAAAGCTTTTAACGATTGTTTTGGCCATCCGGCCGGTGACCGGGTATTGCAGCGTTTGGCGCAGGCCATGCG
Source organism: Shewanella sp. MSW (assembly GCF_007636515.1). Lineage (NCBI taxonomy): Bacteria > Pseudomonadati > Pseudomonadota > Gammaproteobacteria > Alteromonadales > Shewanellaceae > Shewanella > Shewanella sp. MSW. Next base: position 118,218 of record NZ_LVDR01000006.1, on the reverse strand, counting down.
TAAAGCTCTTCCTGAACGCGCCTTGCTGGCCAGAGTCGGCGGCGAAGAATTTGCCTTGGTGTTGCCGGGAGTCGACCGCAGGCAAGCTGAGGGTGTTGCCGAAACCTTGTTGACTCAGGTTCGGGAATTGCAAATTATTCATGGCTCAGCACCCGCAGGTATAGTCACTATCAGTCTTGGATTGGCACTCCTGACCCCGAATACACGGGATTTGAGTGAGGTTATTCGGCTGGCAGACAAGGCGCTCTATCAGGCTAAACATCAAGGACGTAATACTTGGTGTATTGCGCAATAGCCTGGAATTCAGTGGTCTGTGAAGGCTTGCAGTAACAGTTGCAACTCGCCGCTTTTTTCCAGTAGGGTGACGCCGCTATTGAACTCTTCAAGCAGTGCCATCTTGTGTGGGCTTTGTCTGGATACCAGCATATAGAAGGGTTCTGGCCGGGTGTGGGGAACCGCTTGCGTTGCTAACCCAAAGTCCTGGGGATTGCGCTTCATCAGCTTTAAGGTGCCGCTGAAAACCTCCAGCCGTGCCAGAAAGAAGTCACATCTACCCCGTTGCAGTAACTCGGGGATCAACGGCAGATCTTTGCTCAAAGACAGTGGCAGAGAGTTGTTCCAACCGAAGTGGTGGTAATTGAAGCCGCGAATGCCACAAACTGTGCCTATCCGCGTTAGCTCCGTCAGCGAGTTGAATCTTAGACCCTTTGGGAAGCGCTGTTTGAGAAACACCACCCCAGGGGTGAGGTGGTAATAGGAGCGCGATAGCAGGAATTTACGCCGTCGCTCTGGGTTGGCTGAGGCGCTCATGGCGGCATCTATCTTGCCCAATTCCACTTCCAACATGCACCTTGGCCAGGGAAGGGCGATGATGTGTAACTGCCAACGCGGTGGCGTAAACAGTCGATAAAGCAGCTGAATATCATAGCCGTCACTGTTATGGGACTTACGGCCATCTATTCTGGAAAAGTAATTGAAGGGTGGAAATTCGGACTCTTCGACACATATTTTTAATGGTATGCCGTTAAGCTCATCTTTTGCGTTGGAGACCGGTGAGATAAGCATCACTGTCAAAAATGCGGCAAACGGATATAATGTGAACTTCATTCCGGTAGAAGAAGCCTGCAATGGGTTTCTTGGAGTATAGCAAAGCCACTCAATTCGCCAGTTTAGTACCCGTACCGGTAACCAGTTCGCCTTTAGACCTCCCAGTCACTCCACATTCAGGCCTGGATATAAGGGCACGGCATAGAAGCGCTTTGTAACTAACCTAAGGTGTTGTATGAGTTTATTCGATAATTTGGTGATTATCTTTTGCCTGATCGGAACCAGCTGCTTTTTTTCCATGTCTGAAATTGCCCTGGCCGCTTCCCGTAAAATCCGTTTGCGACAGATGGCCGATGAGGGAGATTTGCGCGCCGAAAAAGTGTTGGCGCTGCAAACCACTCCGGGCAGTTTTTTCACCGTAGTGCAGATTGGTCTCAATGCCGTTGCCATCATGGGTGGTATTGTCGGTGAGTCTGCTTTTACCCCTTATTTTGCGGCAGCTTTGGCCCATGTGGTTCCGCCGCCCTGGGTAGGACAGGTAAGCTTTGTGTTGTCTTTCGTATTGGTGACCAGTCTGTTTATTCTGATCGCCGACCTGATGCCCAAACGGGTTGCCATGGCCTTACCGGAGAAAGTGGCCGTTAACTTGGTAAACCCCATGCTTATCTGTATTGCCTTGCTGCGCCCCTTTGTATGGGTATTCAATGGCATGGCCAACGGTATCTTCAAACTGCTGCAGATACCTACTGCCCGCAATGATGAAATCACCCCTGATGATATCTACGCCATTATGGATGCCGGTGCCGAGGCCGGTGTGCTGGATAAGGGCGAGCAGCAGATGATCGAGAATGTATTTGAGATGCAATCTGTCAGCGTCACCTCGGCGATGACCGCCCGTGAGAGCCTGGTGTATTTCCTGTTGCAGGATGATGAAGACGCTATCAAGAAAAAAATCGCCGAGGATCCGCACAACAAGTTTTTGGTGTGTGATGGTCAGCTGGACAATATCAAAGGTGTGGTGGACGCCAAGGAACTGCTGCTGCGGGTGATCAACGGCCGCAAGATAGATTTGAAAGATACCTCGTTAGTGCGCAACTGCCTGATTATTCCCGATACCCTGAGTCTGTCGGAGGCCATGGAATATTTCCGTCATCACAGGGCCGACTTTGCGGTGGTGATGAATGAATACGCTTTGGTGGTGGGGATTGTGACCACTGACGATCTGCAAAGTGCGGTAATGGGCGCCTGGTCGCTGCATGAAAGTGAAGAACAGATAGTGCCCCGTGACGCCAATTCCTGGCTGGTGGACGGGGTGACGCCGATAACCGACGTGATGCGTGCCTTTGGTATTGAGGAGTTTCCGCAAAACCAAAACTATGAAACCATCGCCGGTTTTATGATGTATACGTTACGCAAGATCCCCAAGCGTACCGACTCGGTTAACTACGCAGGTTATAAGTTTGAGGTGGTGGATATAGATGCCTACAAGGTTGACCAGTTGCTGGTCACCCGCCTCTTGCCTCAGGAAGATCAACTGCCCAAGGATGAAGAGTCACTCGATATTTAAGGCAAGCTTAAAGGGCGTGGCATAAAGACCATCGACTGAGTTAAGCATTTTGCATAGGGCTCAGTTACAAGTGGTAAAGCCCGCCCGACTTTCCAAGCTTAGCTAAATCACTTCCAGAAACGCACTTACCAAGGGATCCTGGCGCCGCTTGGCCTTGCAGCAGCACCCCAGCTCAAAAGGGGCTATCTCGGCCGGTGAGGCCAGGGTTTTTATCCTCTCGCCCAGTGGACTGTTGGCTACCACTACATCCGGAGTGATGCTGACACCGCAGCCCAGAGCCACCATGGGCACTATCGCCTCGTGGCCCGATACCTGGGCATAGATATTGGCTTTGATCCCCATCGCCTTGAACCAGCGCTCGGCCCGTAAACGCCCGGGGCCGTGGTCGGGCACGATAAAGGGCAGTTGCTCCCAGGGAATAGGATTTTGCGCCAGCAGCGACTGCAACTGACAGTTGATGGTGGGCGCGATAATCGACAGCGGCACTTCACCTATGGGGGCAAAGTGCAGACTCGGCGGAAAGTCCTGCGGCAGAGCGGCGATGGCGATATCCGCCCTCTGCTGCTGAATTTCCTGTACCGCATCGGCGGCATCACCCGTGGTGAGTTTGATGTCGACCAGGGGCTGCTGGCGGCGAAACTTATCCAATAGGGCCGGCAGGTGGCTATAGGCTGCCGTGACCGAGCAATAGAGTTGCAGCGTGCCCCTCAGCAGCTTTTGCTGCGGATCCAGCTCGCGGCGCAGCTCTTGCCACTGAGTCAGTGTCTGGCTGGCGAAGCGGCGAAAGGCTTCGCCTGCGTGGGTCAGGGTGACGCTGCGGTTGTCCCGCTCCAGCAGCTTGCTGCCCACTTCATCTTCCAGCCTTTGCAGGGTGCGACTTAAGGTTGAAGGGCTGACATGCATCCGGGTGGCGGTGCGGGAAAAATGCAGGGTGTCGCAGAGATCCAGATAGAGTTTTATCGCCCGAATATCCATGCCGTTTTGCCTCTCTTGTTGTTGCGTTTTGTGCAACATGACATGCCGAATATATCATTTCAAGCAATTTAAACCATGGGCTATAGTGATTTGCATCACTGAGCCGTTTCGGCTTGGTCCCAGGAATTCGGTTAAACAGGTGGCTAAGATGGCAAATTACTTCAATACCCTGAATCTGCGGCAGCAGTTGGCACAGCTGAGCCAGTGCCGTTTTATGGAGCGCAGCGAGTTTGAAAACGGCTGTGACTATATCAAGGACTGGAATATTGTCATCCTTGGCTGTGGTGCCCAGGGCCTCAATCAGGGGTTGAACATGCGTGACTCAGGGCTGAACATCGCCTATGCCCTGCGCAGTGAAGCCATAGCCGAGAAACGCGCCTCCTGGCAGCGGGCTACCGAAAACGGTTTCAAGGTAGGCACCTTCGAAGAACTGATCCCCACAGCCGATCTGGTACTGAACCTGACTCCTGACAAGCAGCACACTCCTGTGGTCAATGCGGTAATGCCCTTGATGAAACAAGGTGCGACCCTGTCCTATTCCCACGGTTTCAACATAGTGGAAGAGGGGATGCAGGTGCGGCCGGACATCACTGTCATCATGGTGGCGCCCAAGTGCCCAGGCACCGAAGTGCGTGAGGAATACAAGCGTGGCTTTGGGGTACCGACACTGATCGCCGTGCATCCTGAGAACGATCCCAATGGCGACGGTCTGGAGATCGCCAAGGCCTATGCCAGTGCTACCGGCGGCGATCGTGCCGGCGTGCTGCACTCCTCGTTTATCGCCGAGGTGAAGTCTGATCTGATGGGCGAGCAGACCATTCTCTGCGGCATGCTGCAGACAGGGGCGATTCTGGGTTATGACAAGATGGTGGCCGATGGCGTCGAGCCGGGATATGCCGCCAAGCTTATCCAGCAGGGCTGGGAAACCATCACAGAGGCGCTCAAGCATGGTGGTATCACCAATATGATGGATCGCCTGTCCAACCCGGCCAAGATCAAGGCGTTTGAGATTGCCGAAGAGCTTAAGGTGTTGCTGACCCCGCTGTTTGAAAAACATATGGACGACATCATCAGCGGCGAGTTTTCCGCCACCATGATGGCCGACTGGGCCAATGACGACGCCAATTTGCTGCGCTGGCGTGAAGAGACCAATAACACCGGCTTTGAAAAGGCGCCAACTTGCGCCGAGCAGATAGATGAGCAGACCTATTTCGACAAGGGGATCTTTCTGGTGGCCATGATCAAGGCCGGGGTGGAACTGGCGTTCGATACCATGGTAGATGCCGGGATCATCGAAGAGTCGGCCTATTACGAGTCGCTGCATGAGACGCCGCTGATTGCCAACACCATAGCCCGTAAACGCCTCTATGAGATGAACGTAGTGATCTCGGATACCGCCGAATATGGTTGTTATCTGTTTAACCATGCCGCCGTGCCGCTGCTGCGTGACTATGTCAACGCCCTCTCTCCCGAGGTCCTGGGCGCCGGTCTCAAGGATTCGGGCAATGGGGTCGATAATCTGCGTCTGATCGAGGTCAACGAAGCGATTCGCCATACGGCCGTCGAATATGTCGGTGCCGAACTTCGCGGTTACATGACTGAAATGAAAAGGATAAACTTGCAGGGTTGACGTTAACGTCAGCTTGGTTGCCGCTAACGGCAATCAAGCTGTTTAGGCGAGCCATCGTCGAGGGTGCCATAGCCAAGCCAAGTTGGAAGATTTTCAGGTTGTGAATTTTTTTGTTGTGTTCTGAAAACACTTTATGGTAATGGTTAATAAGTGCGCTGCCAAAGGGCTCGCCAAGCAGATAAATTGAATACAGGAAACTGTCTGAGAAATGTTTAACTTAAGCGCCAAGCTCCTCCTCGTGATTATTACCGTCGTGATTATTCCATCACAGCGGGGGCGGCTCGTGGCGCGACGACAGACCAGATAGGGTCAGAAATTGCAAACAAACCCCCCGCTCCGAAAGGACCGGGGGGTTTGTCGTTTCAGGGCCATTGAAAACTTAAACAGCAGCAAAAATAGGCGAGATAACAAGATGGAACAAGGGCAGAAGATCAGCGGCAGTGAAGCAGTTATCAAGGTATTGGCCGCCCATGGGGTGAACACGGTTTTTGGTTATCCCGGCGGCGCCATCATGCCTATCTACGATGCTCTCTACGACAGCCAGGTCGAACATCTGCTCTCCCGTCATGAACAGGGCGCCGCCTTCGCCGCCGTCGGTTATGCCCGCTCAAGCGGCAAGACGGGCGTCTGCCTGGCCACCTCGGGCCCGGGGGCGACCAATCTGATCACCGCCTTGGCCGATGCGCTGTTGGACTCAGTGCCGCTGGTGGCCATCACGGGCCAGGTTTCCACCTCCGTGATAGGCACAGATGCCTTTCAGGAGATGGACGTGCTGGGCATGAGCCTGTCATGTACCAAACACAGTTTTATGGTGACCCGCGCCGAGGAACTGGTTGCTACCCTGTACCGCGCCTTCGAAATCGCCGCCTCCGGCCGTCCCGGTCCTGTGTTGGTGGATATCCCCAAAGACATCCAGCTTGCCCAAGTGGAATACAAGGCGCCGTTGCAGGCGGTGCCCGATGAGCCGGAGCTGGACCAGGCGGCTTTGGCGGAAGCCAACGCCTTGCTGGCGGCCGCACGCCAACCCATGTTGTACGTCGGTGGTGGCGTTGGTATGGCGGGCGCAGTGGAGCCGCTGCGGGCTTTTATTCAGCGTAGCGGTATTCCTTCGGTGGCAACGCTCAAGGGGCTGGGCGCCATAGCCCACGGCACTCAAGGTTACCTGGGGATGCTGGGGATGCACGGCAACAAGGCCGCCAATCTGGCGGTGCAGCAGTGCGATCTGCTGCTGGTGGTCGGTGCCCGTTTCGATGACAGGGTCACGGGTAGGCTGGAGAGCTTTGCCAGCAAGGCCAAGGTGATCCACCTGGATATCGATGCTGCCGAACTTGGCAAACTGCGCCAGCCGGATGTGGCCATGGATGGGGACTTAAGAAGCATATTGACGCAACTGGCGCCGCAAGCGCTGCAAATAGCGCCCTGGCAAGCGGAAGTCGAGCACCTGCGGGCGCAGCACCAGTGGGATTACGCCCATCCTGGTTCACTCATCTATGCGCCGGCCATGTTGCGTCGTCTGGCCAACAAGCTGCCGAGTGACTCTGTGGTGAGCTGTGATGTCGGCCAGCACCAGATGTGGGTTGCCCAGCATATGCACTTTCGCCGCCCGGAAGATCATCTTTCCAGTGCCGGGCTTGGCACCATGGGCTTTGGCTTGCCGGCGGCCATAGGCGCGCAGATGGCAAGGCCGGATGCCACTGTGGTCACGGTTTCCGGCGATGGTTCTTTCATGATGAATGTGCAGGAGCTGACCACCATCAAGCGTCGTAAACTGCCGGTGAAGATACTTTTGATAGATAACCAGAAGTTGGGCATGGTGAAACAGTGGCAACAGCTGTTTTTTGAAGAGAGATACAGCGAAACCGACCTGTCCGATAACCCCGACTTTGTTACCCTGGCGTCCTCCTTCGATATCCCCGGACGCACCATCTACTCGGCCGATGAGGTTGAGCAGGCACTGGATGAGATGCTCAGTGCCAAAGGCCCCTTCCTGCTGCACGTCGCTATAGACGATGCATTTAATGTCTGGCCGCTGGTTCCCCCCGGCGCCTCCAACTGTGAAATGATGGAACAAACGGAGAAGCGATCATGATCCATAATCTGGAATTGACCCTGGAACAACGCCCCGAAGTGCTGGAACGTGTATTGCGGGTAACCCGTCACCGCGGCTTTACCGTCCGCGATATGCATATGACACTGGCCGAGGATCAGCGCCTGCAGCTGGCAATGGCGGTCGACAGTGACAGAGCCATAGAGCTGCTGAGCCGTCAGTTGACTAAGCTGGTAGACGTGGCCCGCTGCACTGTGCGGCCCGCAAGCAGCCTCTCCCGTACCGTCAACGGCTAACCAAGAATCATCAGAATAAGCGTAAGGAATTGAGCAATGCCCAAACTCAGATCAGCAACCAGTACCGAAGGCCGCAACATGGCCGGAGCCCGAGCCCTTTGGCGTGCCACAGGGGTCAAGGAAGGCGACTTCGGTAAGCCCATTATCGCCATTGCCAATTCCTTCACTCAGTTTGTTCCCGGTCATGTACACCTGAAAGACATGGGCTCTCTGGTGGCATCGGCCATCGAAGAGGCCGGTGGCATCGCCAAAGAGTTCAACACCATAGCGGTCGATGACGGCATCGCCATGGGTCATGGCGGCATGCTCTATTCCCTGCCTTCCCGTGAACTGATTGCCGACAGCGTCGAGTATATGGTCAATGCTCACTGCGCCGATGCTCTGGTGTGTATCTCCAACTGCGACAAGATCACCCCCGGCATGTTGATGGCGGCGCTGCGGCTCAATATCCCTGTGGTATTTGTCTCCGGCGGGCCTATGGAAGCGGGCAAGACCAAACTGTCCGATAAGCTTATCAAGCTGGATCTGGTGGATGCCATGGTGGCGGCGGCCGATGACAGGGTGTCCGATGCCGACAGCGAGAAAATCGAACGCAGCGCCTGCCCAACCTGTGGCAGCTGCTCCGGCATGTTTACCGCTAACTCGATGAACTGCCTGACCGAGGCGTTGGGGCTGTCGCTGCCGGGCAACGGCTCCATGTTGGCGACCCACAGCGACCGGCGCGAACTGTTTTTGGAGGCGGGCAGAAGAGTGATGGCGCTGGCCAAGCGTTACTACTCGGATGATGATGCCTCGGTATTGCCGCGCAATATTGCCAACTTCAAGGCGTTCGAGAATGCCATGACTTTGGATATCGCCATGGGCGGTTCTTCCAACACTGTGCTGCACCTGTTGGCGGCGGCTCAGGAAGCCGAAGTGGATTTCACCATGGCGGATATCGACCGCCTCAGCCGCAAGGTGCCGCACCTTTGCAAGGTGGCACCTTCGACCCCTAAATACCATATGGAAGATGTCCACAGAGCCGGTGGCGTAATGGGGATCTTGGGTGAGCTGGAACGCGCCGGTTTATTGCACACGGATGTTAACCATGTGGCTTCCGATGATGGCTCGCTTGAGTCTGTGTTGGCCAATTATGATGTGATGCGCACCGAGTCTGCGAAAGTAAAAGACTTCTTCCGCGCCGGTCCCGCGGGGATCCCTACTACCCAGGCCTTCAGCCAGGATTGCCGCTGGCCATCGCTGGATACAGATCGCCGTGAAGGTTGTATCCGCAGCCGCGAGTTTGCCTTCAGTCAGGAAGGGGGCTTGGCGGTACTGTCCGGTAATCTGGCCGAGCATGGCTGCATAGTGAAAACCGCCGGGGTGGATGAATCCAACCTGAGGTTCAAGGGCGTGGCCAGGGTATATGAGAGCCAGGACGAGGCCGTTGCCGGGATCCTCGGCGGTGAAGTGGTCGCCGGGGATGTGGTGGTTATTCGCTACGAAGGCCCCAAAGGTGGCCCTGGCATGCAGGAGATGCTTTATCCCACCAGTTACCTCAAGTCCCGCGGTTTGGGCAAGGCCTGCGCCTTAATCACAGATGGCCGCTTCTCCGGCGGTACGTCCGGGTTGTCCATAGGCCATGTGTCACCGGAAGCCGCCTCAGGGGGCACTATCGCCTTGATTGAAAATGATGATGCCATTGAAATCGATATCCCGGCCCGCAGCATCACGCTTAAGCTGAGTGATGCAGAGCTTGCCCGGCGCCGTGAGGCGATGCAGGCCAAGGGGCCTTTGGCCTGGAAGCCGTTGGCGCGGGTACGCCCAGTGTCGCTGGCGCTCAAGGCTTATGCCATGTTGGCCACCAGTGCCGACAAGGGCGCCGTGCGTGATCGCACTAAGTTGGAGGGCTAGTATGTTGGCGCTGGCATCCAAGAGTCAGCTGTCGCTGGCCAACTATTATCTGCAGAAGATCCTCTTGTCCCATGTCTATGATGTGGCGCGGGTTACCCCGCTGTCGAGTCTGAACAAGTTGTCGGCCCGCCTGGGCTGCCAGGTGTTTCTCAAACGCGAGGATATGCAACCGGTACACTCGTTCAAACTGCGTGGCGCCTATAACCGCATCGCCGCCTTGAGCCCCGCTGAGTGCGAAAACGGAGTGGTATGTGCCTCGGCCGGTAATCACGCACAGGGCGTTGCCATGTCGGCTTCGAGCCGCGGGGTCGACGCCGTGATAGTGATGCCAACCACCACTCCGGACATCAAGATAGATGCGGTGCGCCGCCTCGGCGGCAATGTGGTGCTTCATGGGCAGTCGTTCGATCAGGCCAATCAGTATGCCATGTCACTGGCCCAGGATGAGGGGCGGGTGTTTATTCCCCCCTTTGATGATGAGGCGGTAATCGCCGGGCAGGGCACGGTTGCCCAGGAGATGCTGCAGCAGCAAAGAGATCTTGAAGTGGTGTTTGTGCCAGTGGGCGGCGGTGGCTTAATCGCTGGCATTGCCGCCTACTACAAAGCTGTGATGCCCGAGGTGAAGATCATCGGCGTCGAGCCGGAAGATGCCGCCTGTCTCAAGGCAGCGCTGGAAGCGGATGAACCTGTGACGCTGGAGCAGGTGGGTTTGTTTGCCGATGGGGTGGCGGTTAAGCGTATAGGTCAGGAGCCTTTTCGATTGGCGCGGGAATATGTCGATGAGGTGGTGACTGTCAGCTCGGATGAAATCTGCGCTGCGGTCAAGGATATCTTTGAGGATACCCGCGCCATTGCCGAACCTGCCGGTGCTTTGTCGTTGGCCGGGCTGAAAAAGTATGTCGGTGACAAGGGCAAGGGCGAGAAACTGGCGGCGATTCTCAGCGGAGCCAATGTCAATTTTCACAGCCTGAGATATGTGTCCGAGCGCTGCGAGCTGGGCGAGCATAAAGAGGCGGTGCTGGCAGTGACCATTCCGGAAAGGCCTGGCTCCTTCCTGCATTTTTGTGAACTGCTGGAGCGGCGGGTGATGACAGAGTTCAACTATCGTTTCAGCGGGCGCGATCGCGCCGTGGTCTTTGCCGGGATCCGTCTTAGCGAAGGTGTCAGCGAGCTGCAGGCGATTATCTCATCTCTGGAGAGTGCCGGTTTTGCGGTGCAGGATCTATCTGCCGATGAGGCGGCCAAACTGCATGTGCGTTATATGGTGGGCGGCTTGCCACCCGAGCCTTTGGAAGAAAAACTGCTCAGCTTTGAATTCCCGGAGCATCCCGGAGCCTTGCTGCAGTTTCTCACGACATTAAAGAGTAAGTGGAACATCAGTTTGTTTCACTATCGCAACCATGGCGCCGCCTTTGGGCGGGTGCTGGCCGGCTTTGAAGTGCCCAAGGCCGATGAAGCCGCCTTTGATCAGTTTCTGGATGAGTTGGGGTTTGTCTGTCAGGACGAAACGGATAACCCCGCTTACCGGCTGTTTCTGGCGCGCCCAGGCCAGTGAGATCCTGAAAGGATTAAGGTCGACTGTCTTCGCCAAAAGCAGGGGCAGTCCGGCGGTCAGTTTTATGCTATGGTCTTGAGTTATTATTCTAATCCGTACCCTGAAACCTCTTGTAAGGAGAGCCAAGATGTTTGCTGCACCCTCGGTTAGCGCTTTTAACCCTCCCCGCCGGATCCTGATGGGCCCCGGCCCTTCGGATGTCTATCCTCAGGTATTGGCGGCGCAGTCGCGGCCGACGGTTGGGCATCTGGATCCTCTGTTTGTGGCCATGATGGATGAGCTCAAGAGTCTCATTCAATATGCGTTTCAAACCCGCAACGAGATGACTATAGCGGTATCTGCCCCGGGCAGCGCCGGTATGGAGACCTGCTTCGTTAACCTGGTGGAGCCGGGCGAAAAGGTGATTGTCTGCCGTAACGGGGTGTTTGGCGACAGAATGCGCCAGAACGTCGAGCGGATTGGCGCCGAGGCGGTGATGCTGGATTTCGAATGGGGCACAGCGGTTGACCCAGAAGTGGTGGAAGCCGCACTGAAGGCGCATCCCGATGCCGCCTTCCTGGCCTTTGTGCACGCCGAAACCTCCACCGGCGCGCTTTCCGACGCCAAAACGCTGTGCGCCCTGGCGCGTGAGCATGGCTGTCTGTCGATTGTCGATGCCGTAACTTCCCTCGGAGGCGTCGAGCTCAGAGTCGATGATTGGGGCATAGATGCCATCTATTCCGGCAGTCAGAAGTGCCTCTCCTGTGTGCCGGGTTTGTCCCCCGTGTCTTTCTCTCCGGCCGCCGTCGCTAAACTCAAGGCGCGCAAGAGCCCGGTGCAGAGCTGGTTCCTGGACCAGTCCCTGGTGATGGGGTATTGGAGCGGTGATGGCAAGCGCAGTTATCACCACACAGCGCCGGTTAATGCTCTGTACTCACTGCACGAAGCGCTGCGGTTACTGGCCGAAGAGGGGCTGGAAAATGCCTGGCAGCGCCACCGGGAGATGCACCTTTTGCTGCGTCAGGGGCTTGAGTCCATGGGGCTAGAATTTGTGGTGGCCGAGCAGAGCCGCTTGCCGCAGCTCAACGCAGTTTATATCCCGCAAGGTGTCGACGATGGCGCCGTGAGAAAGCAGCTGTTGGATAATTATAATCTGGAGATAGGTGCCGGCCTCGGCGCCTTGGCCGGAAAGGCTTGGCGTATCGGCCTGATGGGTTACGGTGCCAGACGGGAAAATGTTGCCCTTTGCCTGCGGGCTCTGGCCGAAGTGCTTAACTGATAGCCCGCCTTTAGATAAACGCCCCGTCCAATGACGGGGCGTTTTCGTTTCAGCCTTTACTCACAGCCCCTGTGAACCAAGGTTCCAGGCGGCGATAGCTGTGACTGCCGACATAGATAGTCAAGGCCGATAATATTCCTCCCAGCAGGGTCGAGGTTAATACATCGACACTCCAGTGCATTCCCAGCAACATACGGCTCAGCCCCATCAACAGCGCCCAGCAGATAAGCAGCGCCGGAAGCCAGAGATTGTTGTGCCTTAGCAGAAAGAAACTGCTGCACATAGTCAGGGTCACGGCAAAAATGGTGTGGCCGGAGGGAAAGGAAAACCCTGTTTCTATCTGCCAGTGGCGCTGGATCTGTGCCGAGATCGGCATATCCAGCGGTGATACCCCGGGAAGAACCTGGGCCAGCAGCTCCCTGCGGGCGTATTTGTCTATGCTGTAGAACTCCTTGATATCCAGATGCTGCTGGTGGGACAGCCATTCGATATAGGGCCGTGATTCGGCAAATACCAGCTTGAGCTGTTCATTGAGCAACAAACACAGCACCAAGCCCAGCGAAGTGCAGAACATCATCTTCAGCCAGCTGCCCCTCGGCAGGATAAAAAAGCTGATGGCAAATACCAGTAACACAGTGCTTACGCCCCAGGGGGCCGAACCGGACACGGTTAACCAGTACCAAAACTGAGCGGCGGCACTGTCGAGATTGAGCCAGGGGAAGAGCGGCTCTGACAGGGAAAACAGCGCCAGCGGCAAGCTGAGCAGAAACAGCCAACAAATGGCCAGGGAGGTCAAAGGGACGGCTGCATATTTCATTAATACACCCTTATCGGAACGGACAAACCGCCATTGTGCCAGAGAAAGGAAGTGCAGCAAGTACTATTCAGTGTTTGGTTAAGCTGAGTGTCATGTTGCGCTAAACAGGGGCCGAAGTTGTTTTCTGCTACCGGGGCGCGGTGGCAATGAGGGCCAGGATTGATGACACTGATTAAAAACGGCTACAGAGTACCCAGAGTTTCTGATATGGCATTGTCTTGATATAGCCAATGTGACTGAAAGTTGAATATAAAAAAGCCCCTGCTAGAGGGGCTTTCCAAGAATTCAAATACCAAGTGGATTACTTGATTTTGGCTTCTTTGTAGATAACGTGCTGACGAACTACGGGATCAAATTTTTTGATCTCCATTTTCTCAGGCATGTTACGCTTGTTCTTGTCGGTAGTGTAGAAGTGACCAGTCTTGGCGCTTGAAACCAGCTTGATCTTCTCACGATTTCCTTTAGCTTTAGCCATTTTCTATTACACCTTCTCGCCACGGGCACGAAGTTCAGCAACAACGACTTCGATACCTTTCTTGTCGATAATGCGCATACCCTTGGTAGAAACGCGCAATTGTACGAAACGCTTTTCGTCTTCTAACCAGAAACGGTGGTTCTGCAGGTTAGGTAAAAAACGACGACGAGTTGCGTTTTTTGCGTGCGAACGGTTGTTACCAACCATTGGTCGCTTGCCAGTAACTTGGCATACTCTTGACATGTCAATCTTCTCCAAAAAACAATTTTAACGCTCGAGCATTAATGTGCCTCGTATGGCCGTCGCCCGAGGCACAAAGAGGGCGCATGTTATACAGGATAACTGAGGAAAGATCAAGCGATGGATCAAACTATCCATCCGCGTTCTGCGAAGGAAACTATCTCGCAATCCCCTACAACCATATGATCCAGAAGTGAAACATCTATGGTTGCGAGCGCACATTTCAACCGCTCAGTAATTCGCCTGTCAGCCTGGCTGGGCTCAGCCACGCCGGACGGGTGATTATGGCAAACTATGACCGCCGCGGCCTGTTTTTCCAGCACCAGTCTAACCACCTCTCGCGGATAGACGGATGCAGAGTCCAGGGTGCCATGGAATAATTCCACGAATTGGATTACTCGGTGCTGGCTGTCCAGCAACAGAATCGCAAACACCTCGGTGGCACGGTCTGCTAATTGTCTCATTAAATAGTCGCGAGTCAAATCCGGATTTGTCAAAACCGGCCCTCTTTGCAGCTTTTCCCGGGAAATTCGCCTCGAAAGTTCGGCGGCGGCCTGCAATTGGGTATATTTCACCGGTCCCATTCCCGGAATTCGGGCAACTTGATTCAGCGGTGCCACCAAAAGTTGCCGCAGTGAGCCGAATGCCGCGAGCAAATCTCTGGCCAATTCGACCGCACTCTGTCCCGCCAGGCCGTTACGCAGCAAGACCGCCAGTAACTCGGCATCACTCAGGCTCTTGGCTCCCTGCTGCAGCAACTTTTCCCTTGGGCCCTCTCCTGTAGGCCAGTCTCTGATACCCATCCTTGGCTCCCGTCCCTGTGCCCTATACTTTGTTTCAATTATGGTCGAGATTTTTGAAGCTGCATCCTGCCAAGTCGGGGGAGCTTTGTGATATCTTAGCCGCCAATTACCATCAGTTGATTGTCTCTATGAGCCTGAAGCATAAAAAAATCCTCTTGGGGATTGGCGGTGGCATTGCCGCCTACAAGAGTGCCGATCTGGTGCGGCGCCTGCAGGACAGAGGTGCCGAAGTCAGGGTCGTCATGAGCCAGAGCGCCATGGAATTCATTACTCCGCTGACCTTGCAGGCGTTATCCGGCCATCCTGTGGCCTCAGATCTGCTGGATCCTGCGGCCGAGGCTGCCATGGGGCATATCGAATTGGCCCGCTGGGCCGATCTGGTTATCATTGCCCCCGCTACCGCCAACCTGTTGGCCCGCATTCGTGCCGGTATGGCCGATGAACTGATCACCACCACCTGCCTGGCAACGGCGGCTAAGGTGATGCTCTGCCCGGCGATGAACCAACAGATGTACCAAAACGCAGCGACCCAGGAGAACCTCAAGGTGCTGGCAGAGCGCGGCTATGGTATCTGGGGCCCGGATAGCGGTAGCCAAGCCTGTGGTGAAGTCGGCCCGGGGCGTATGCTGGAACCCAATGATATCGCGCAGCGAGCCGCCGCTTGCTTTGAGCCACAGCTGTTGGCCGGCCAAAAGTTGCTGCTCACCGCCGGACCGACCCGCGAAGCGATAGATCCTGTGCGTTATATTTCCAACCACAGCTCAGGCAAGATGGGGTTTGCACTGGCCTCTGCGGCGGCGCAGATGGGCGCCGAAGTGACTCTGGTCAGCGGCCCGGTTAATTTGGCTACCCCGGCAGGGGTGACTCGAGTCGATGTGCAATCGGCCAAAGAGATGCTCGATGCCGTGATGCAACGGGTGGAACAACAGGATATTTTTATTGGCTGCGCCGCAGTGGCAGACTATCGTGTCGCCGATGTCGCCGAAGCCAAAATAAAAAAATCTTCCGAAACCATGGCATTGGCACTTGTGCGTAACCCGGATATTCTGGCCACGGTCGCCAGCCATTCTATCCGGCCCTTTACCGTGGGTTTTGCGGCAGAAACCCATGAAGTGGAGACCTACGCGCGTGACAAGCTCAAGCGCAAGAAACTCGATATGATTGCCGCCAACGATGTGTCTGTTCCGGGTCAGGGTTTCAATGCCGACCGGAATGCTCTGAAAGTATTTTCTGCAACAGGTTGTGATGAACTGCCGGCCACCGACAAGTTGAGCCTGGCCAAACAGTTGCTGATCCTGATAGCGAAGCATAAAAACCACTCATGAAAACACCCATAGAACTGAAAATTCTCGACTCGCGTATTGGCAGTGAATTTCCGCTGCCAAGCTATGCGACCCCAGGCAGTGCCGGTATGGATCTGCGCGCCATGCTGGACACCAGCATCACCATAGCCCCGGGTGAAACAGTGTTGATCCCGACCGGAATTGCGGTTCACGTGGCCGACCCTTCTCTGGCGGCGGTGATCCTGCCCCGCTCGGGGCTGGGCCATAAAAACGGCATAGTACTCGGCAACCTGGTCGGCCTGATCGACTCTGACTATCAGGGCCCGCTGATGGTTTCCTGCTGGAACCGCAGCCAGACACCTTTCACCCTGGAGATAGGTGACCGCTTGGCCCAATTGGTGTTTGTGCCCGTCGTTCAAGCCCAGTTCAAACTGGTGGATGAGTTTGACACCTCGGACAGAGGCGAGGGTGGCTTCGGTCACTCAGGCACTCAATAATCCCTGCCACTGACAGAGCGAAACATGGCTGTAAAAGAAAAAATCAATCGTCGTGAACACATACTCCAATCCCTTGCCAGAATGCTGGAAACCAATCCGGGGCAAAGGATTACCACTGCCAAGTTGGCCTCGGAAGTTGGCGTGTCGGAAGCGGCGCTCTATCGCCACTTTCCCAGCAAGGCGCGGATGTTTGAAGGCCTGATTGAGTTTATTGAAGACTCTCTGCTGTCACGCATCAACCTCATCATGGATGAGGAGAAAGACACCATGAAACGCTGCCAACAGGCACTGCAGCTGTTATTGGTGTTTGCCGAGCGCAACCCAGGGATCTCCCGGGTTCTGAGCGGTGATGCCCTGCTGGGCGAAAATGAGCGTCTCAGAGAACGGATCAATCTGTTGTTTGCCAAGTTGGAAACCCATCTAAAGCAGATCCTGCGGGAAAAGTCCCTGCGAGAAGGGCAAAAATTCGCCCTGGATGAAGCCATTCTGGCAAATCTGCTGTTGGCGGTGGCCGAAGGTCGCATTGCCCAGTTTGTTCGCAGTGAATTCAAGCTCAAGCCAACGGCTCACTTCGAGGAGCAGTGGCAGTTTATTCAAAGCCAGTTATTGCAGAGCTGAATACCCTATTTTTTCGGGATAAAGGACGGTAAAAACCGTCCTTTTTTTATGGATTTAGCCTTGTCCAAACCCAAGCATTTAATTAACATTGAACAAACATGGGTTACTTATAATAAACACAAGGATGTAAAATGAAATTCCAACCTTTGTTGACCGGTATATTATTGCTGGCCCCCGCACTCGCACTGGCCCAGAGTAATCAAACGCCCACGCCGGCAGAAATTTTCAGCCAGGGGGCGCAATACACCAATGTGAAAATCTCCCCCTCCGGTGACTATCTCAGCGTGATCATGAATCACGAAGGAAAAGATAAGCTACTGATCCTGAATACTGAAGACCTCAGTGCCAAGCATATTGTTTACTTCCCGGGCAATGCCCAAGTGGGCAGTTACACCTGGGTCAACGATGAACGTGTCGTGGTCGCCAAGGAATACCTCAAGGGCTGGGATGATCGCCCGCTCTACTATGGTGAATTGATGGCGGTGAATGCCGATGGCTCCAAGGTTGCTTATCTGTTCGGTTACAATTCGGGCCAGCAACAAACCGGTTCCCACTTGAAGAAAAACACCGCCATCCAGGCCACTGCCTATGTGCTCGATCCCTTGCCGGATGATGACCGTTACATGTTGGTTAATGCCATCCCCTGGAACGGCGGTCGCAGCCTGGATTACGAACAGTTGCAGGATGTCTATCGGGTTGATGTCTACCGCGGCACTCGCAAGAAAATTACCCGTTCTCCCATAGGAATGGCCAGCTTCATGACAGATGATGACGGTGAGGTGCGCTTTGTGGCCGGTCAGGACAGAAGCAACAACACCCGTATTTTCTACCGTAATGACGGTGAATGGATTGACACCGACAAGCTGAATATCGGCCTGAAGGACTTTACCCCAATCTCCTTCACCGAAGACCCCAACAGCGTCTATGCCGCCGCCTCCCAGGCCGATGAGCCCAAGGCCGTGTATCGGGTCAACCTGAAAACCGGTGAAAAGAAGATGATGGTCAATGACGCCAGAGTCGAGCCGGACAACTTCTGGATCAACGGCCAAAACAAACAGCTCTACGCGGTGGAGTTTGCCAATGGTTACCCAACCTACGCCTTTGTTGATCCGGAAGATCAGCATGCAGTGTATCTGAAGCAGCTGCTGGCCAGCCTGCCGGGGCATCAGGTTCGCATCATCAGCGAGACCCGTAACGCCGACAAGATGATCATTCTGGCCTTCAACGACCGCAACCCGGGTGATTACTATCTGTTTGATACTAAAACGGTCAAACTCAGACATCTGCTGCGTACCATGGAAAGCATAGATCCGGCCAAAATGGCTGAAGTGAAACCCATGGATATCAAGGTGCGTGACGGCATGACGATTCAGGCCTATTTGACCTTGCCTCCCGGCAAAGATCCCAAGCAGTTGCCTTTGGTGGTCAACCCGCACGGCGGCCCACACTATGTCAGGGACAGCTGGGGCTTTGATCCTCAAAACCAGATGCTGGCCAATCAGGGCATAGCCGTACTGCAGGTTAACTTCCGCGGTTCGGGTGGTTATGGCGAAGCCTTCCAGCAAGCGGGCTACCGCAAGTGGGGCAGTGAAATTCAGTACGACATCATAGACGCCACCCGCCATTTGATAGATCAAGGCATAGTGGACAAGCAGCGCATCTGTATCGTCGGCGGCAGTTTTGGCGGCTACAGCGCGCTGCAAAGCTCGGTCATGGAGCCGGATCTGTTCAAGTGCGCCATCGGCTTTGCCGGGGTGTACGATCTGGAAATGATGTTTAAAGAAGGTGACGTGCAGGCACGTGACTCGGGCACCAGCTACCTGCGAACTGTGCTTGGTCAGGATCAAGCCGTGCTGCGCGCTATGTCGCCCACTCGCAACGTCGACAAGCTCAAGGCCAACCTGCTGCTTGTGCACGGCGGCAATGATGAGCGCGCCCCCATAGAGCAGTTTGAAGCCCTGGAAGATGCGCTCAAGAAGCGTAACTACCCCTACCAGAAAATCATCATGGATGATGAGGGCCACGGTTTCTACGATGAAAGCCACAGAGCCATCTACTATCAGAAAATGCTCAACTTCCTGAAGCAGAATCTGGGCGTTTAAGTTTAACTGCCGTAAACCAAGCCGCTCTCCAGAGAGCGGCTTTTTTCGTGCTATGGGGCTTTTCTGGTATGAATTTACAGCAAATAGCGGTATCCTCCGCTTCCCGCAGATAAATGTGAAAAGCGTCACACAGCTTGCGCGGACAGTAACAAACGGAAGGCGCTTGCTTGGCGTCTATCCGCCGGAGGAAAACAATGGCATTGAGTGAAGCAGCTTTGATGGTTCAGACCGCGCTCCTGGAGCGAGGACTCGAGACCCCCATGGTACCCTGTGGCTTGTCGGCCGAGGAGCGCAAGGAAAAAATAGAGGCCCATATGAAGGCCATTTTGACCTTGATGTCGCTGGATCTGAGCGACGATAGCCTGATGGATACGCCGAAACGTATCGCCAAGATGTATGTCGACGAAATTTTCTCCGGCCTCGACTATGCCAACTTCCCCAAGATCACTGTTATCGACAACAAGATGGGCTTCGATGAAATGGTGCGGGTGCAGGATATCAGCCTCACCAGCACCTGTGAGCACCATCTGGTGACCATAGACGGCACGGCCACTGTGGCCTATCTGCCGCGAAAGAAGATCATCGGCCTGTCGAAGATCAATCGCATAGTGCGTTTCTTTGCCCAGCGGCCACAGGTGCAGGAGCGCCTGACCCAGCAAGTACTGGTCGCGTTGCAGACCCTGCTGGAAACCAAAGATGTGGCGGTAAAAATGGATGCGGTGCATTACTGCGTTAAATCCCGCGGTGTGATGGACTCCACCAGCTCCACCACCACTACGGCTCTTGGCGGCGTGTTCAAGTCCAACCCGGCCACCCGCGCCGAGTTTCTGCATCAGGCCAAATAGCCTCTCCGTAATAAAAAACGCTGCCAAGGCAGCGTTTTTTGTTGGACTGTACAGAAGTTTATTCAAGCTTCTTTAAGAGCCGAGATTCTATCCTGGACGACATTAAATACCATACTGTTCACGATAGGCGCTAACGGCGGCCAACTCCTGCTCCATCCCCGGCTTCTCGGCCAGGTAGGCAATCAAATCGGCCAGCTTGATGATGGCCACTATCTGGCAACCAAAGTCGCGCTCCACTTCCTGAATGGCAGACAGTTCGCCCTTGCCCTTCTCCTGACGGTCGAGGGCAATCAATACCCCGGCCAGAGTCGCGCCATTGGCCTGAATGATCTCCATGGACTCGCGAATAGCGGTACCTGCGGTGATCACATCATCCACCAACATCACCTTACCCTTGAGCTCGCTGCCAACCAGGTTGCCGCCTTCGCCGTGGTCTTTCTTCTCTTTGCGGTTAAAACAGTAAGGAATATCCAGATCATGGTGTTCGGCCAAGGCTACAGCCGTGGTTGTGGCGATGGGGATCCCCTTGTAGGCCGGGCCAAACAGGAGATCGTAGTCGATACCGGCATCCACCAGCGCAGCAGCATAAAAACGGCCCAGGCGGGCCAGATCCCGGCCAGTGTTAAACAGACCGGCATTGAAGAAGTATGGGCTCTTGCGGCCGGACTTCAGGGTAAACTCACCGAATCTCAACACCTGACGCTCAAGGGCAAATTCAATAAACTCGCGCTGATAGGCTTTCACGATCTCTCCTCTTGTGATTATGGGTAAGCCCTTAAGGCTCACGGGTACGAACAAGTACTCTCTGGAGTACGAAAAAAAGGACCCTCATGGGGTCCTTAAAAAAACTTAACTCAATGCAGCCTTCTGCACATCGATAATCTCACGAATGCCATGCTTGGCCAGCTCCAGCAGACTCAGCAACTCTTCATGGCTGAACGGCTCGCCTTCAGCGGTGCCCTGGATCTCGATGATCTTGCCGGTTTCTGTCATCACCACGTTCATATCGGTTTCGGCGGCGCTGTCTTCGATATATTCCAGGTCACAGATAGGCTCACCTTCAAAAATCCCCACGCTCACGGCGGCGATAAGGAACTTGAGCGGATTGGCCTTGAGAATACCCTTGGCACGAGCCCAATTAAGTGCATCTACCAGAGCCACACAGGCACCTGTGATGGCTGCGGTACGGGTACCGCCGTCGGCCTGAATCACATCACAGTCGATCACTATGGTGTTTTCACCCAGCAGCTTCATATCCACAGCAGCGCGCAAAGCTCGGCCGATGAGGCGCTGAATTTCCTGGGTACGACCAGACTGCTTGCCCCGGGCCGCTTCGCGATCCATACGGCTATGGGTAGAACGGGGCAACATGCCATATTCTGCCGTCACCCAACCTTGGCCCTGGCCTTTGAGAAATCTCGGCACCCCTTCGGTAAAACTGGCGGTACAGAGTACTTTGGTATCGCCGAACTCGACCAGCACAGAACCTTCCGCATGGGCGGTAAACTGGCGAGTGATTGAAATGGGGCGGGTTTGAGCCGGAGTTCTGTTGCTGGGACGCATAGTGAATTCCTGTATTTTGTCGTCTGGACTGAATTGGCTGCATATTATAGGGCCTTGCGGCGCTTGACGCCATGGCGGATCCGTATAGAACCGACAAAGTGTATACACTTCACTTTAACCCCGGAGGCAAGCTGTCTATAATCCTCTGCTACACCCGTCTTCAAGCAACTGGAATATCTGATGATCCACAGCATGACCGCCTACGCCCGTATCGAGCATAAAGCCGACTGGGGCACAGCCTCCTGGGAAATCCGCTCAGTCAACCAGAGATATCTGGAAACCTATCTGCGCCTGCCGGAACAGTTCCGCAGCCTGGAGCCTGTGCTGCGAGACAGACTGCGCAAGCGTCTCAATCGCGGTAAGGTAGAAGTCAACCTGCGCTACGAGCTGAGCGATCAACAAGGTACCCAGCTGAATATGAATCAGGACTTGGCGCTGCAACTGTTGCAGGCCGCCAACTGGGTAAAACAGCAAGCCGGCCAGGGTGAGCTCAACCCGGTGGATATTCTGCGCTGGCCAGGGGTCATGTCCTCATCCGAGCAAGACATGGATGCCATTGCCGCCGAACTGCTCAAAGCCTTCGACGGCGCCGTCGATCAGTTTATCGAAGCCCGCGGCCGTGAAGGCAGCGCCATCAAAGAGATGCTGCTGACCCGCCTGGATGCCGTTGAAGCCCAGATCGCCATAGTCCGCGAGCACATGCCCAAGGTCATGGAATGGCAAAGGGAAAAACTCAGCAACCGCCTGGCCGAAATCCAGGGCGAACTGGACCCGGCCAGACTGGAACAGGAAATGGTATTGCTGGCCCAAAAACAGGACGTGGCCGAAGAGATGGATCGCCTCGAAGCCCATGTGGCCGAAGCCCGCCGGATCCTCAACAAGGGTGGCAGCGAAGGCCGCAGACTGGACTTCATGATGCAAGAGTTCAACCGCGAATCCAACACCCTGGCCTCCAAGTCAATCAGCAGCGAAATCACCGCCGCCGCAGTCGAGCTTAAAGTGCTGATTGAGCAGATGAGAGAGCAGATCCAGAACGTGGAATAGAATCCACCCGAGTCAAATATTTACATTAACCACTTGTTTTTAATGGACTATAAGTTAAACACCGTCTATTAGCGTCCAATATTACCCACCAACCTCCACAGCCAATTGGTGGGTAAAATGGTGGGTAAATAGGACTTAACAGAATAGTGAGATGGTGGGTAAAATGATGAGCAGTCAACTTCACCCACCACGGCTGATACAGTGCAAAGGGAGGTCGCCACAATGGGCTCACTGACGGTAAAGGAAATTGAAACAAAACTGAGGCAATCAGCTATTGGCCGCCATGCCGATGGCGATGGGCTCTATCTGGTGATCCCAAAGTCTGGTGACCCATACTGGATGCTGAGATACAGTTATGCAGGCAAACGCAAGGAAATGACGCTCGCCAAGTATAGCGATCTCAAACTTGCTGATGCTCGCCTGAAAGCTGCAGAGCAGATGAAGCAAGTACGATTAGGTAGTGACCCGATACAGGTAAAGCGCCAAGCTGCCCAGACCAGAGTAGACACTGTGCAGGACCTGTTTGATGATTGGTACTCAGGGTTAGAAAAACGCCTTAAACACCCCGAGATCCCACTCAGGATATTCTCAAAGGACATCGCGCCTAAAATTGGAAAAATCCCACTTAATGATGTAACCCCCATGGATATCAGAGATATTCTGAGAAAGATTACCGAAAGTGGTCGTCCAACCATTGCCAACGATGCGCTGATGTACTGCAAACAGCTTTTTAATCACGGCATCAAACTTGGCTTAATTGCCTTCAATCCGGCCAGCGCCTTTTCGGTAACCGATGCTGGTGGTATTGAAAAAAGTAAGGATCGAGCCTTAACCATTGAAGAATTAAAGCAATTCTTTAAAGTTGCTCGTGAAAATAACAACAGCTTCAGCCGTGATAACTATCTCGCCTGTGCATTATTGGTCACACTCGGTGTTAGAAAGTCTGAACTAGTTGAAGCTAAGTGGGAAGAATTTGACCTACAGAGAAAAATTTGGAGTTTGCCCAAAGAGCGTAGCAAATCAGGCATGGGTATCGATATTCCCTTACCCCAAATAGTTCTAACCTGGATACAAGAATTGGAAGTCCGGGCTTACGGCTCTGAGTATGTTTTTCCCTGTAGGCGTTCAAGTAAAAATCCATACATGGGTAAAGACACCTTAAACAGAGCGATTACCAAGCTCTTCGGGCATGAAGCTGGCAAAAAGACACAACCACCAAACCTAATGGGAGAAATCCCGCACTTCACCGTACATGATCTCAGACGCACCTGCCGTAGCTTGCTAGCGAGACAAGGCACTTCCGGTGATGTGGCCGAACGTTGTCTAAATCACAAACTCAAAGGTGTTGAAGGCATCTACAACCGGCACGATTATTTGGAAGAGAGGCGCGAGGCTCTGACCAAACTTTCGGAAACGGTAGGAAAGTTTATTAAATAGCCGCCCCCCAGACAGCTCAAGCAGGCTGTCTGGAAGAATGAGAGTGAAATCTGGAAGTTTGAAGCTCAAGCTGAGCTAGAACAAATTAGCCGTAAACTGGAGACGGTAACCTTGGGTACACTCTAAATACATGCATAAAGATCCTGTCAGTAATATCAGCAATCTCATCTTCTGCATATTGCTCAATAGGGAGACCAGTGTTTTCGTCATAAAGAAAGTCGAAAATCTGTTGTTTGACTGCGTCCCGACTTGATTCCTTTTGCTGCCAGTTAGCTACTTTCAACTTTTCCGCCTTCAGTGTTGCCAGTAGCGTTGTGGCAACCTGCTTAATCTCTGCAATTTCTTTTGAATGTAGATCAGGTTTGCTTAGGAGGTCGAACAATACCAGGGATTCCTCATTTAGCCCCTCTCTGATTGCTCGCTTCTCCTCAACCGAAAGCGCTTCATTCAGTTTTAAAAGTGCCTCGAAGGTTTTCTCTATAACCACCCAATCCTTCTCTTGGTTGTATTCCTTAACCAACTGTTCGTAGTGTACTTGATAATCGGTACGTAGCGGGTTCTGCATCATCAGCCGAGCTAATTTCTTCTCAATCAAATGCTTTAACGACTGCACAGCAGTATTCTTTCGTTCGGACCTGGCAAACTCTTGGCGTAGCCTCTCAAAATCTATCTTGCTGATATCGTAAATTCTATCACTGTCAGATTTTGGCTCTTGAACTTGACGGGTAGTATCAATGCTTGCATTACAAGGCGGTAGACTGGCGGTGGGCGATCCCGATCACGTGCCGGCAGGACGCTATGCTAAGCAGGCATTAAGCTATCTACATTTATGGTCGCAAGCCGAGCCACTGCTGGCTCGTGCCAATAGCGTGCGCGGTGCGTTAGCTCTGGTTGAGCGCGCAGAAGCGCCCTTGGGCATAGTGTATGCGACAGATGCGTCACAGTCTGATGCCGTAGCCTTAGTGGGCACCTTCCCAGCAGATAGCCATAAGCCGATAGAATACCCATTGGCTTTGGTGGATAAGCAGCCTAGCGCTGGCGCTAACGCTTTTTATCACTATCTACAATCACCCGCAGCGAAAGCCATTTTTAGTCAATATGGATTCAAGGTTGCACAGTGATATTGACAGAATATGAGACCGCCGCGCTATTACTCAGTCTCAAAGTCTCTGGAGTGGCAGTGCTATTTAGCCTGCCCTTGGGCATTGGCTGTGCTTGGCTCTTAGCGCGCGTGGAGTTTCCGGGTAAGGCCTTGTTTGACAGCGTCATTCACCTGCCGTTGGTGTTACCGCCTGTGGTTATCGGTTATCTACTGTTGATCTCTATGGGGCGTAAAGGGGTTATTGGTGAACGTCTTTTTGAATGGTTTGGTATCAGTTTTAGCTTCAATTGGCGCGGCGCTGCATTGGCGGCCGCCATTGTCTCTTTTCCGTTAATGGTGCGGGCGATTCGTCAGGCGTTTGAGCATGTCGACGTGCGGCTAGAGCAGGCCGCCAGAACCCTAGGAAGTAGTCCCTTAAGGGTATTTATGACCATAACTTTGCCTCTAACGGCGCCGGGGATCATCTCTGGCATGGTACTGGCTTTCGCTCGCAGTCTAGGGGAGTTTGGCTCAACCATTACCTTTGTCTCTAATATTCCAGGAGAGACTCGCACTATTCCACTGGCGATGTACTCATTTATCGAGACCCCCGGCGCCGAGAGTCAGGCGGCTCGGCTGTGTGTTATCGCCATTATTATCGCGTTACTGTCATTGATCATCTCTCAATGGTTGACGCAAAAAGCGCAGCGGCGAGTATCGGCAACATGTTAACTATCAATATTAATAAACAGCTGGGCGATCTATCTCTCGCGGTAGCGGCACAGCTTCCCATGAGCGGAATTACGGCAATCTTTGGTCGAAGTGGTGCAGGAAAAACCTCGTTAATCAATGTACTTGGTGGCTTGTCGACACCCGATAGCGGCGAGATATGCTTAAACAATCAGACGCTATTTAGTCGGCAGCAGGGTATCAATCTGCCGCCAGAGCGGCGTGGTATCGGCTATGTTTTTCAAGAGGCGCGCTTATTTCCCCATTACAGTGTGCGCGGCAATCTTAATTATGGTTGCCGTGACAAAGATGTGGCCCATTTTACCAAGGTGGTGCAGTTGTTGGGGCTCGCGCCATTGTTAAAGCGTTATCCCCTTGGACTCTCGGGCGGTGAAAAGCAGCGGGTGGCGATTGGCCGCGCGCTGCTGACCAAGCCTAAGATGTTATTGATGGATGAACCATTGGCTTCGCTCGATCTGCCACGTAAACGGGAACTCATTCCTTACTTAATCGATTTAGCGAAAAATTTAGACTTACCTATCGTGTATGTTAGCCACAGCCTAGATGAGATTTTGCAACTGGCCGAGCATATGTTGGTGTTGGAAAATGGGCGAGTGATCGCCAAAGGCTCATTGCAACAAGTATGGAATAGTGAGCAGATGCGACCTTGGTTATCGGCGCAAGAACAAAGTTCGCTGTTAGAGGTGAGCGTTGCCGAAGTCAACCAAAACTACTCGATGACTCGGGTCACCCTGAGCGATGATGTGAGCCTGTGGGTGAACAGCGTCTCGTTGCAACGCGGCGCAAAACTTCGGGTACGAATTCATGCTAATCATATCTCCTTGTGTCGCATTTGGCCGCAGCAGACCAGTATTCGCAATGTCGTGCCCGTTAGCGTAATTGAGGTGCAGCAGCGCGATGAGGATAACCACAGGCAAGTGAAATTGGATCTGGCGGGGCATACATTGTGGGCTAATGTGACGTGTTGGGCCTGTGATGACTTAGCCATAAAGCCAGGTCTGTCGCTGT
The DNA here is from genome assembly GCF_007636515.1 of Shewanella sp. MSW. Taxonomy (NCBI): domain Bacteria; kingdom Pseudomonadati; phylum Pseudomonadota; class Gammaproteobacteria; order Alteromonadales; family Shewanellaceae; genus Shewanella; species Shewanella sp. MSW. Next base: position 91,387 of record NZ_LVDR01000006.1, on the reverse strand, counting down.
TTGCCCAAATAAAAGGCGTTAGTATGACCGCAGCCGATTTGGCGCAGTCCCACTAATTAAACTGACAGGAGCCGAGAAGAGAGCATTATGATCACATATTCCCCAATAGGTTATGCCAAGACGCCCTTCAAACAGATAGAAAATGTGCCAGTGCAGGGTGCCGGCATATCTCAAGATATTGCCGAGCTTATCATCAATGAAGAGTATGTTCAGGGGTTAGATGATCTCGAAGAATTTTCGCATATCTATGTGGTGTTTCATATCCATAAAGCGGCAGGTTATAAGCTTAAGGTGACTCCGTTTCTAGATGATCAGCCGCGGGGTATTTTTGCTACGCGCTCACCCAAGCGTCCCAACGCGATTGGCTTGTCGATTGTCGAGATTGTTTGCATTGAGGCTAACCGTATTGTTGTGCGCGGAGTGGATCTATTAGACGCTACCCCCATTTTGGATATCAAACCCTATATTCAATCCTTTGATAACATTAAACAGACCAAAGATGGCTGGTATGAGCAAGGACTAGACCCGCTTACCGTGCGCTCTGATAAGCGATTTGCATAAGAGTCGGATAATCTAAGTGAGGTATCGACTAGGGGCGCAGCGCTGATGCTCTAAGTCATGGGCGTAGCTCAGCGATAAGCTGATATCGGTAGATGCGAATTTGTATTTAGAGCGTGAGCGTAAAGGTGATAGAACACGCCCGGTGGTGTGCTCTATCGCTATGATGGCTTAGGGATTATTCACCCACTTCCCAGATGACTTGCGTACTGCCGCCACCTTGGTTTAGCAATGGGCCAAGATAATCGAGTGTGGTTTGCGCCAGCTCATCGAGCTGCCACGGCGGGTTAATGACCCATAGACCGGCGGCTGTCATGCCAAACTCATCGCTGTCGGCCTTAATGGCTTGTTCGATACGCAGCTGACGACGGATACCACTTTGCTTTAATAACTCAAACATCGACTCGGTTTGTGCACGATTCACCACGGGATACCAGATCATGTACACGCCAGTAGCGAAGCGTTTATGGGCCTGAATCACCGCCTTGGCCACCTCTTGATAATCGCTTTTCATCTCATAGCTAGGATCGATTAATACCACAGCGCGGCGCTCCAGTGGCGGCACAGCAGCTATCAAACCTTGCAGACCATCACCCTTAATCACCTTGATTTTTTTATCTGCGCCTAATTGCTCATCTAGGGTCAGAAAGTCGGCGCTATGCAGTTCATGTAGCACCATACGATCGTTTTCACGTAGGTTCATATCGACAAACGAGGGTGAGCCTGGGTATAACTCAAGATCAGCAGTACCGTTAAAATGCTTAACATCGTTGATGTAATCTTGCAGCGGCGGTGGCAGGTCGTCCTTGTCCCACAATTTAGCCACACCAGCTAAGTACTCACCGGTTTTTTGCGCAAACTCATCCGAAAGGGCATAACCACCGGCACCCGCATGGGTATCGATATACACCATAGGTTTATTTTTCTTATGCATCAACTTAAGGGTTTGCAGCAACAGGCTGTGCTTAAGCACATCTGCATAATTTCCGGCGTGGTAACCGTGGCGATAACTTAGCATGAAAGATCTTAATCGGTGGTGAGTCATTGGAGCATCATTATATACAACTCCGCAGGGGGATCATAATTGCAAGGTATGGCGCTGCATCCAGACTAAGTTATCTCCCGCCAATGGCAATTGCCATATCGCCGTGCCGTCGTCTTGATAGAGTCGATAAAACGTCAGTGCTTTTTGAGTGAGATGCTGTTTACGCAGGGCTAAGTAGATGCGTTGCGCTGTGTCTGTTAGCGCAGTAGGTGACGATAACTCGGTGTTATTGATACTGATGTCATAACGTTCGACGCGGCGTTGCGGCCAGGTTTCGCTGCTGCGACTAAAGTGACCACGGATCTCGTAACGAGTGGGTGTTGAATAACAATCTTCGTCTGTTATGCATGCTGCAAAATAAAAAATACCCTGATCGGCTGATATTTCGACTAAAGAGATGCGAATATCGCTGCGAACCAAGCGGTTATCTTGCACCGAAAAATAGAGATCCCCATGATACATCTGTTCTTTAAGTTGGCCTTGATGTTGCTGCAACTCAGGGATGGCTAATTTGTTATAGGTTTTTTGCTCCATTCTAATTTTAGTGCTCATGAAATCTGACAGGGCTAAGTGTCCGGCACGCTCGGCATCGCCGCTAATATTGATCAGTTGGTTGCCTGGGCATTGACCCTCTTGGTAGTTGGGGCATATTGCAATACTGTCACGGTTGGCGCTGAACAGGGCTAAGCCATGAAAGGTGTTAAATGGTGGCGGCGAGCTGGGCTGGTCAAGCAGTTGCTGATGCAAGCGTTGTGTGGCCATATCGTTGTCAATGGTGTTGTCACCAACCGAGGTTAATAGCGTAAAGCTCCCCTGAACACCACTTAATGTACTGATTACCCCCCGTTCTTGATAGGCGTGTAGTTGTGGTTGCTGCTGAGTATAAGCCAGATAGCCCAGTATCACGCTACACAGTAATGCCATTGCCAGCAGCACAGGCATCGTGGGCCGGGTAAAAGGCTTAGTGACTGAAGGCTGGTGAGGTAGCTGTAACAGATAACCATGGCGCGGAACCGTTTTGAGCTCTATGTTTGGCTGATCGGCGAGTTTTTTGCGCAACATGCTAATGCATTGTTGTAGTGAAGACGGTGCGACCACACGATTTGGCCACCCGACTTGCATGAGCACGTCTTTGGTCACAAGCTCACCTTGCTGGCTCAGCAATTGCTGCAGTATGGCTGTCTCGGCATAGCTAAGATCAATACAGGAGAACGTATGGCGATTGTATAATTGTTGCTGCGCAACGTTTAGTCTCAACTCTGGGGTTAATTGCACGGAAACTCTCTACAGGGGCTCACCTTCACAGTATAAGGCGGTGAGGATTAACGAGGAAATGTTTACTTTTGAAGTATGATCAAGCTCAGTGTTTCATGGGTTAATGCCGCCCAGCGTGTAACGTTGAGCGGCATTAATTTCCTTGCAGGGAAAGCTGAACGTTACAAGTTATGCACCTGTTTTAGGTTGTCTATCGAGTGACAAACGGCGCAGGACTCAACCTGCAGCTCGTTAGCGCTTACCCCAAAACGGCCGCCGTTTTGTTCCATATGAGCACGCACTGACTTGTTAATGACCATTTCACCGTCACTATTTGGCTGTTTAGCGTGGCAGGCATAACAGGTAGCAGACACTGGTGAGGTATAAGCATCGACGCTGATATCCGTTGCGGGGTGGGCTCTCGAGTCAGGGTTGTAGTCTAAATCGAGCGCCAGTGGGCGGCCGATAGCCGTTAAGCGATCAACGCCGAAGGTATCACCTTCGTGGCATCGATAGCAGTTTGCTTTATCAGCAGGATATTCGACGTTGCGTACACCGTTAGCACGATCTTGTGTCACGCGTTGGTTGGTATGCAGCGAGTGCATCCACACTTTGTGATCAGGATGGCTAACGGTGAGCTGCTCAATATAATCCCAATCGCTAGGTTTGGTATGCATTTCACGGATCGCCTGCGTCGGTGGTGTGTTTGGATTGTGGCAAGCCAAACAGGGATCGACGATATCTGCGGTAGAGCTGAGGAAGGCAGGCTGACCTTTGATGGCCATTGCACGAGGCTTAAACGGACGTAGGTGTTCGCCTAATTCGTCATGATCGTGACCCGAGAAACAAGTGGTATCGGCCAGCTCTTTGTTGATATCGGTGACTTGTGCATGACAACCGCGACAGGCCAGTTCAGAGTTATCATTAAACTCATCATAGCCATGACAGCTACCGCAGGTCTTATTTGACACTATGGCTGGGCGCTTAGCCTCTGGCGCATCGGTTAAGCCTGCTTTGTTAAAGAACCAACGTTTATTGGCCTCGGCATTTTTACTGTGTCCAGCTTGATCGCAGCTCACTAAGTTTTGTTGCTCATCAAAACAGTAGATAAGGCGATTAGAGATAAAGCCAGAATCATCAATCAAGTCACCCGAGAATTGGTCTTGCGTGACAATAGGCCCCATTAAATAAGTATAAACATTACCTTCGCTGCGATATAGCGGCGTACGTTCACGTTCACCTGCTGGGGTATTACCGCTACCATCTTGGGTTATGTCTTTCTTGTTACTTTTAACATAAATGGTGTAACCCCGGCTGCTGGTAAAATCGACAGATGCGCCCCAATTGACATACAGCTGCAGGTTTTTAATCCAATCGGCATTGGCTGGGTTATTGTCGGTGATCGCGATTTCTTGTCCTTGCTTGTCGAGCAAGGTAAAGCTAATTTCAGCAAAGTGTTGACCACCTTGCTGCACTAATTTGGCGTCGCGCAGATCGACATTGACAATATTGCGCTGATCTTCAGTGACCGCTTTTTCATGGTTGCCCATATGCACCTCGTAGGTGCGATCTGGCGCATGGCAGGTTAAGCAGTTGCTGTTATCGAGTTGCGAGTCGTGATTGTACACCTCATTGCTGCTCATATCGTGACAGCTAGAGCAGGTTTCACGGGTAGGGACTTGGTACCAATTAATGGCCTGTGGCTGTTGCTCGCTTACTGTTTTGCTGTGGCAAGCGGTGCAGCTACCTAGAGCTTGTGGCGTCACGCCAATGTGAGCGGTATGAGCGAGTACCGGCCATACTTTGCCCGGATCTGACATCTTATTATTGGTGTGACAACTGGCGCAGCTTTCGAGGTTATCGCCGCCATGTTTAATGTCTGCAATCGCATCGTGACAGTTTAAGCAGTTCGCCGCATCTATGATGCTGCGATTGTCCTCAATGTCGGAACCGTCGGTGTTGAAATCGACAATTGTCGTGGTGGCGGGGACAGCCGCACTCGCGAGAATATTCAGTTGAACTCGCTGGGTGAAATCGTCATTAAAGCTGGTCTCACCTTGGGCTAATGGTGCGTGCATGGTATAGCGGTAACTGCCATCGAGATTATCGACGAGTATCCCGTCACAACCTTTAGTCTCAGAGCAGCTTTCGCTGGCCAGCGTTTGCCACTGGGAGCGTTCACCTTCTGCTTGGGGCTGTAATTGGCTAGCGTAAACTTTTAATGCCGCAATTTTTATCACTGGCACGGCATATTCGTTTTCTGCCGAAAAGTCGATGCTCAGTCGGTTATCGATCACACTGGTATTGTCGATAGTGATCGACAGGGTATTGGCTTGTGTGCTGACGTTATTTGACGGTTTCCCGTTTTCACCTGGCTTGCCATCTTCGCCATCGGAACAGGCGACAAGGCCCAGAGATAAACTACTTATCAGAGTTAAGTAGCCTAGCTTTTTAAGTCGTATGGTTTTCATCATCTCTCATCTCACTTTGGTCTTTATAAGCGTCGTGATTATGGTTCGCGACTGCGGCAAAAGTGTGCCTGAATCTGGAAGCCGACAATGTGAACAGCTAGTTGTTTACCCATATATTCAGGATTTTGAGAGGGTTTTTAGTTTTTTTTAGTTTTTTTTAGACATTATCAGCGTCAGGCGTATTGCGATGAAGAAATGGATTTCTTACCCAGTAGTATCTTTGCTTTTATAAGGCATCATGCCTCTGGCATAATAAAGCCGCTATTTCCTTAACCATCGAGCTATCGTGACTTCAGAATCAGACCAAGCCCCAAGTATCGGCGTGTTTTTCAATCGCCATTATCCGACCCTCGAAGCCATCTGTGAGCGCTGGGGGCTGGTGTTTGATAAGGACTCCTTGTTTGAGTTGGTATTTGAGCATGATTGTCTCGTGCTCAATAAGCGCGATGAACCCAAGTTAAAAGGGATAGTGGTAGATTTTGTTTCTGGCGCTGCTGCTCATCGTCGTAAGTTTGGTGGTGGCCGTGGTCAATCAATCGCCAAAGCCGTTGGGCTTAAGCAGGGCGTGACTCCGACAGTGGTCGATGGTACTGCGGGCCTTGGGCGTGATGCTTTTGTGCTGGCAAGCTTAGGCTGCAAGGTGATCATTGTCGAGCGCCATCCTGTGGTAGCAGCACTACTTGAAGATGGCCTACGCCGCGCCTATATTGATGGCGAAATAGGTCAGTGGATGCAAGCGCGTATGAGCCTATTTCATGGCTCAAGCCTTAATGCATTAGCCGATGCGGCTAACACATCTGGTACTGAAATTGATGTGGTCTACCTAGACCCCATGTATCCCCACCGTGAAAAATCTGCACTAGTTAAAAAAGAGATGCGGGTGTTTCAATCTTTAGTCGGTGCCGATCTCGACGCCGATGGTTTGCTTGCCCCCGCCATGGCGTTAGCCACCAAACGCGTGGTGGTTAAACGCCCTGATTACGCCGAAGACTTAGACGGCGTCAAACCCAGCACAGTTATTGCTACTAAGAAAAATCGCTTCGATGTGTATGTGAAAGCTGCGATGAAAAGCAGTTAGTGTCGAAGCAACTGGGGCTTATCAGCGCCTATGTCGCTGAACCCATAAGCTGACATAGTAAACCCATATATTGACATAATTAACTCATAAGTTGACATGAAAATAGGTTTTGTAGCTTGGTTACAAAACCTATTTTATTTATTATCAATTACTTATTTGTAAAATAACCCATAAGTTGACAATGTTTTCCCTTGGCGTACACTTAATGTTCAAATATCGCATGGAATTTGAACATGTACATTCGAAATTTACGTAAGCCTTCACCCAATAAAAACGTTTTTAAATTCGCGAGTGCAAAAGTGACCGAAACGGTAATGTGTGAGAGCACATTGGAGTTCGATGCATGTTTCCATCATGAATATAATGAGACTATCGAGGCTTTTGGCAGTCAGCCTGAAGGGTTTTATTACTATTTTGAGGGTAAAAGATTACCTTATACACCTGACGCGATACTTCGCTATATTGATGGAACAACAAAGTTTCATGAATATAAGCCTTACAGCAAGACATTCGATCCTGTTTTTAGAGCAAAGTTTTTCGCTAAAAAAGAGGCTGCACGAGAGCTTGGAAGAGAACTTATTCTAGTTACAGATAAGCAAATTCGTGTAAATCCTATCTTAAATAATCTCAAGTTATTGCACAGATACTCCGGTATCTATGGTGTGACCGATATTCAACAAGAGTTGCTCCATTTGATTCGAAAGTCAGGTAAAGTTCAACTTCATGATATTGCGACTGAATATAAGCTTCCGATTTCTGAAACCCGTTCTTTTCTCTATTCGCTAATTAATAAAGGCTTAATAAAAGCTGATTTAAATCAAGATGATCTTACTTGCAACCCGTCTATTTGGTGTAATGTGTGATGGACTTTGAAGATGAATTCACAGAGTCTAAATCCGTTACAAAGCCAGCCTCCCCAGCTCAATATGTCAAACTAGTTGATTCAGAATTAATTAAACGTGATCTTGATACTTTCCCAGACTTTCTTAAAGAAAAAGCGTTCGATAAATACAAACTAATTAGTTTTATTGAGCAGGAGAACTCAGGAGGCTGGACACAAAAGAAGCTAGATCCAATTCTCGATAAGCTGTTTGAAGGTAATGCTTGCATCAACGATTTCGTAAAGCTCTCTCATGACATCGGAAATGTCCGCTTTTTCCTTATCTGCTTGTAAACTCTTATAGAGGACATTTATCGCATCGCGAAGGTCCCGAAAACCATTAACACCGGGAACATTGATACAAGCCTTAAACTTGTTGAATACATCTCTCGCCATCACCTCGAAGCGTTTACGGGTTTCGTCATTCTGGTTGATGACTTCCTTGGCCTGGGCTATGGCTGCATTTTTGGCAAAACCGGTTTCTGTAATAATTCGGTTTAAATCAAAATCGTGTTTTTGCAAATACTCAACAACAAAGCCAATCGACTCATTCAGACTTTCTAACAACTCTTCATTCGGCTTAGCAGGATCTTTTTCCCCCGCATCACCACCGTGTCCTTCATCACCTGCACCGGCGAAGGTCGCCAAGGCCTTGCGAAGATTTTTCAGTATTCCGCAATAATCGACGATTAAGCCATTACTCTTGCCTTCAGAGACACGGTTTGCTCTAGCAATGGCCTGCATCAATGTATGCGCCTTCAAAGGCTTGTCCAAGTAAAGGGTAGAGAGTGTTGGAACGTCAAATCCGGTTAGCCACATAGCACAGACTATCGCGACTCTAAATGGATGTTCACCAGATTTAAACGCTTCTTCCATGTCCAGTCGAGAGCCGTCATCCAATTCGAAGCCTGTTTTGAGTAACTGGCGATGGGGTTTAATATCCAGCCCCCATTTTTCAAACTTAGCCACTTCACCCTGCTCTTCACTCACCACAACAGCCATGAGCGTTTCTTTCATCCATGCCAGTTGCCGCTCGCGCCAGGCGATGTCCTGTTCATCCCTTGCTGACACCAACTCCTTTTCTTTGAGCCTTATTTCTTGCTGCCAGTAAAAACCAATGAGTTTATGCATACGCACACAAGTGATTTTGTCCAGACAAACAAACATGGCTTTGCCACTTTCCCACGCATTGGCATAGTGGACAACGAAATCACGGGCAATCTGATCCAGTCGGCTGGTTGCGGTGATTATGTGATAATCACGCTTTAACTCTCGCTCTAGCCTTTGCTGAACATCAACGTCCTCAATCTCCAATTCAGCGAGCTTTTCTGCAATGCGCTCATTAATTCCTTTAGGATCGGCAACCGTGAACTCATTTCCTTCTTCGTCTGTAAATATCAGGTCTTCACCTCGGGCGTCGTAGTACAAGGGGACCGTTGCATTATCCTCGACGGCGCGTTGAAAATCGTAGGTAGAAATGTAATCACCAAAGACCTTTTTGGTTATCTCGTCATCATTAAATAATGGCGTTCCGGTAAAGCCAATAAAGCTCGCATTGGGCAAGGCATTACGCATATTTAGCGATAACGTGCCATATTGCGTGCGGTGAGCTTCGTCGGTGATAACGATGATGTCATCGCGCTCAGTGTAGGGCTTTTTAGGATCTACCTTTTCATTGAATTTTTGAATCAAGGTAAAAACAAAAGCTTTGTGCTCCCCAATCATTGCTTTGAGATCTTTGCCACTATCAGCTCGGCAGGGGTCTTTATCGTTGTCGACTAACCCGCAGCCCGCAAAGGTTTTATAGATCTGTGTATCTAGGTCTTCCCTGTCGGTCAACACCACGAAGGTATAGTTTCCGCCCAATTTTCTATGCACCATCTGGGCAAAAAATACAATTGAATAGGATTTGCCGGAACCTTGGGTGTGCCAAAAAACCCCTAATTTCCCGAGTAGCTCACTACGATTACGCACCGCATCTATAGCAAGATTAACGCCCAGGTATTGGTGATTCCGGGCAACGATCTTCACCAAGTGTTCGGAACTCTGGTCAAAGAGTATGTAGTTCTCAAAGATGCTCATCAAATTGGCTTTGGAGCAGGTACCTCTTAGCAAGGTCTCCATATCCACAACACCAGGCTCATCTTCCTGTAACCGTTTCCAATCGTTGAAATGTTCGAATTTGCTGGATACCGAACCAATCTTCGCATCGACGCCATTGCCCAAAATAATGAACGCATTATGATAAAAAAGGTGGGGCACAGTATCTTTGTAGTCCGCAAGATTCTGTTCGTATGCGGCTCGAATATCCTTGTCAACGTTCTTTACTTCCATAAAGAGCAAGGGAATACCATTAACAAAGCCTACAAGATCCGCTCTGCGACGATAAATATCCCCTTTTATCCAGAACTCACGCACGACTAAAAAGTGATTATTTTCGTAGTTTTCGAAATCAAATAGGCGTAGTGGCTTCTTTACCAACTCTCCTTTTTCATTATGAAAACTAACCATCACCCCTTTCTTGTGCTGCAAATACTTTTCTTTATTCACCGCAACAATATTGCTGGATGAAGGCATTTCACAAACAGCGCGTATTGCCTCTTGGTAAGCTACTTTCGGCAACCCAGGGTTAAGTTCCATCAGCTTTTGGCCGAGGTACCGGGTCAGCACTACTTCCTGCTCTGAACTTCGACCAAGAAGGCCTTCCTTGCCCAACTTTTCATACATACCAAAAACAGACTCATCCCACTGCAACTCGTTTAGCAAGTAGTCTGCTGTTACTTCCTGAACCAGAGTCTGTTCGGTCATTTCCATTGATAGATCCTTCTATAAGCTGCGCACGACTTGGTATCGAATTGGCCGGTTCAGCTTTGTCACTAAACCTTCTTCTTCTGCACGTTTTAGCCATTCACTTAGCTGTGACTTATGGAGTCGAGTACTTTGATTCAACTCATCCGCGGTGATTGGATTCTTGGCTACTCTGTGAAGCTCACTAATGAATAACTGATAAAAATCGATGGGTGTTAGTGATTCAGATTTGAACTCAACAACAGATTCAGGGAGGACTCTTTCTACCTGTTGAGTAGCAAATACAGAATCATTTCCTAAATCCGAAATAACGCTTTCAGGCTCAGATACAGGCTCGGGTATAGATGCTGATTCAGCAAACAATTCTGGCTGGGCTGGCAAAGAAAAAAGATCAGCTTGTTCTTCCTTGGTCGAATTCGTCCGACTTCCCCCTGTTTGAATTAAGTCGGCAATCGTAAAGGAATCAACATCAGCTTCTAACCAAAGACCACCTTTGGCGACCAATTCCGCATTAGCCGCATCTTTATCTTTCGTCTGTTTAACCCATAACGGTAGCCAGGATTTCTTCAGATTTTCTTCAGCCCCGCTAAGCGTCCCACCTTTCTTACCTGAGTGAATGACTAGTGATGAATCTGCTAAACAATAAATGTATTTATTCCGTGCCATGGCATTACCGGCATTGAATCCAGCTTCTGGGTAAAATGGCGACACCAACACAGCATGTCCATCCATAAGACCTCTACGCCACTTACTGCTAGTTGCTGCCTTTAATAGGCTGTCGGCCATCACACCAATCACCTCACCACCTTTAGCGACTGCACCCAACATCGCCGCCTCATCAACTCCGCGCGCCCCACCAGAGATAATGGCAATGCCCTCCGAAGCAGCTTTAGCCCCCACGTGCTCGGTAAAGCCCAAATCTGACTGACTGGCATTACGAGAACCGATAACAGCCAACCCACCAGCATTTAACAAGTTTTTATTTCCGCAACCAAATAGCACGGGTGGGGAATCTGTTTTCAATCTCTGTTTCAAACGTCTCGGGTATTCAGGATCGGAGCGGGTGACCACCCAAAGACCAGCCCGTTGCCACTTCTCCATGGCTAAAGCAAGACTATGACCACGATTCAACAGCTCTATAATCCGGTCAGCACTGATACGAGCATCATGCCAGCCTTGCAGCAATGGTTTCGGATCCGCTACCAAGAGATCGGCTGGAGTGGCTGATTTTTCTTTCAACCACAATGCAAACCGCCCCCACTCCGCATTGGTTAGCGGTTTAGCAGCTTCGCTGCTTGCCTTGGAAAAGTAACTGGTCAGCAACAAGGTCGCTTGCGCAGTGGGGGATAATAAATTGGTTACATTCATGAATCTTTCACCGAAGAAGATGCTAACGCGACGGGATAAACCACACCGCTACCAGCCTGCTGTAATAGGGCTGCGATGACTGTCAATGTCCAGCCGGAATCTACAATATCATCGACCAACAGAACCGGTTGTCCGCGATAAAACTGGGTAACTGCAAACGCGCCATCCAGGTTACGACATTGATGGAAGCGATTCTGCTGGCCTTTTTGTGGTTGGTTATTTTTGACTTTACTGATTGCATCCACAAACGGCAGACCCAATCTCACCGCTAAACGACGGGCAAAATCAGGCACCAATTCCGGATGATTACGTGACGGAACGCAGCACACCCACTGTGGAGCCGGATTGGGGTGCCAACGCTGCTGAATCATTTCAGCCATGGCTTCAACCAAGTCATCACTGAAACGCCCGGCATGTTTATTATCGGCAACCGTACGTCCCCAACCTGCATCCCCCCAACGGGACAATACACGGCCCTCTTGAGCAGCCAAGTTACCAAGGTTTCGAGGAAAATCATACTCAACCACCCGTAACATTCACTACTGGTGACATTTGCTTTAGGCCAGGATTTCTCTGCATTGTAGGCGATTACCGATTTGTCCATAGGTTAGCATCTTAACTGGTGACAAAAGCTAAAATTTGTCACCAGTTCTTCCGAAACGAATTTTATCGAATCAACCACACGCTAAACCGATCAGCTTGGCTGAGTACGACTGCTCAGGCTTCACGATATTCCGGTGATGAAGTTCCCGCTCCAAGACGGCTTCAATTTTATGCAAATCTACTTCGTGAGCGCTGTTCTTTCCCTTAGCTTTAAACACGACATCTATTTGCTTTTCTAAATGAGGTAGCCGGTTACCATCGCCATCGACGGCAAGTTTTATGATGGAGTGAACATTGTGTCCTTTTTCGTTGGCAGCCCTTACTTCCCATACAGAAACGGTTTCACCAGCATTCAGCTCACTGGAATAGAAACCAAGGTATTCAGGATCAAGATTGCGGTATTTATCAAGCTGCTCTGCAATCACGGGATGATCCAAACCAATCAAATGTAATTTTTCTGAATTGGTCGCTTCTTCCCGATCCGTGGTAAACAGCATTTGTTCGAGGCCATCTTTTACAAGGGCAAATTGCTTTTGTCCGCGAATCTCAATGGCTTCACCTTCGTATGGTAAGGCCTTCTGCATAAACCGGATCAGGTCGTCTATGGATTCCCCGGTATCTGATAGTGGTGCGTAGTCATCCAAACTGAAACCGTCCAGATCCTGGAATAGTTCAAATACCGCATCCTTAGCATGACGGGCGTTATCCATAGCCGCTTCAAGCTCCAGCCGGGTGCGTTTAAGCTCTGGGTCTTGCAGCGCCTGCGAATAAAGTTGCTGATAGTTCACCTGCTCCGATAATTGGCCAAGGATTTGTGATCGAAGGTCTTCTTCTACCTGGCCCTTCTCATCCACTTTGCCGAGCGCCTTGGCAATTTCCTCCAGTTTTTCATCCAGCAGCAGGAAAATGCGACCTTCAATGGTGTCACCCAAAACAAGGTTATAAACCTGCGCAGTATCTCGCTGTCCATAGCGGTGAATACGACCAATGCGCTGCTCCATATCCATTGGATTCCACGGCAGGTCAAAGTTAAACAGCACCCGAGCATGTTGCAGGTTGATACCTTCTCGACCGGCTGCTGTACAGATCATCACGCGAGGGCCATTGGCCTGTTTGAAGCGCCGTTCTGCCGCGAGCTTACTTCCGTGATCACCACCTTTTAGCACAACCACACCTTGGCCTGGATACGCTTTTTCAATCTGCTCTCCCAGCATTTCCACCGTACCCAGATAGGTGGCAAATATCACAATGCGCTCCTCTGGATTTTGCTGCCACAGCACACCCAAAGCCCCAATGAGTTTATCTACTTTAGTTTCACGGGCTGAAGGGAATAGCCCCAGTAGTTCTTTAATGCGGAATCGCTCTTCGGGCAGGGCGTATGCCACAGCATCCATGGCCGCATCTTCAGCGGCGGCTGTTTCCAGCTCATCGGTAAAGGTATCGGATGCAGCGGCCAGCTGCTCTTCATTGATCTTTTTGAGGAGGCGACGCTTGATGTCATTCAATATACGGTCTATCTCAAGGTCAGAAAGACGGTCATGACCTAAATCGAACTCAACTCGAATCTGTTCTTTCGCCTCATTAAAAGCAAAGTCTCTGGCGTCGATGTCGAGGTTTTCATCGTGCATCAAGCCCTCATGAACAGTCAGGGCCAACAGTCTTCGCCTCAAGGTGCGATGCACCGCCGCAAAGCTGGACGCCGCAATTTTTTGGAAGATCGTCATTACAAAGCCCAGAGCCGTTCCTTTGCCGCCTTGCTTCTTCGCCAGAGCAAAACCGTCGCGCAGGTATTCATTCAGGGCGTTATAGAAATCGCGCTCCTGATCTGACATTGAAAAGGCTTCGGTATGCACCCAGCGCCTAGCAAACAACGTGGAGCCATCGGCTTTACAGGCGTCGGCTTTGGTGCGGCGGAATATGATTGGATTCAGGCGGTGACGTTCTTCCACCATCTCTGTTTCACTGGAAAACAAAGTGGGGTCAAGTAAATCAATCAGCTTCCAGAAACGAAAATGATCGCCCTGGTGTGGCGTGGCCGAAAGCAGAATCATATCTCTACTGTGGTCACGTAAGGCTTCCGCCAATTTGTAGTTCTGGGTCTTGCGGGTTTTGCCGCCTTGCTTATAGGCCGTGCAGTGATGCGCTTCATCAAAAACAATCAAATCCCAACGGGGTGCTTCTAGTATTTTCTTGATTCTTGCTGGACGCTTTAAGGTGTCGATGCTGGCAATCAGCAGGTTATGTTTAGCAAACGCATTACTGCGGCGGTCGCTGACATCACCTTCGCGGCCGAATATTTCAAAATTTAAATTGAAAACTTCATTCAGCTCGCGGTGCCAGTTGTTAACCAGACCCGCCGGCACAACCATTAAAGCCCGGTTAAGCTCGCCACGACTGGCCAATTCCCGCAACACTAACGCTGTTTCAATGGTTTTCCCCAAACCCACTTCATCGGCAATCAGAAAGCGACGTGGGCTCGCGCAGGCAACCCGATGAGTCAGCACCACCTGGTGGGGTAGCAAATCAATCTTGGCTGAAGTCAGCGAGCTGGCTGAATCCTGAAGGGGTAATTCATGCGCCTTCCAGGAGAGCCAGGCTTTCGTGTCACTATCTGTATGGCTGCCAATGCTGGCTACCACGCGCTCATTATGGCTAAGTGACGCCACCAAGGTGCTGACGGGTACTTGTCGCTCACCCTGGGGAAAGAAGACACGGGCGTAACCACCCGCTGCCGAGATAACAACACCTTGGCCAAATTCAAAATGGCTGACGCGTTCACCAGGTTTAAAAGTCATGGTTACCCCTATTAGCTGATCCGCTCTAGGTATAAACCCAGCCATTCGTTCGTTTTTCCGCCAAAATCGGATTCAATCCGGCGCACGTCCTTTTGTGCGCCGTTCCAGATGCATTGCCCCAACGGGAACATTTGCGCATCGTATTTACCAGCCAAGCACCAGTTATAGGTACTGGTGGTCAGATCTTCCTTCCAGCGCCCCTGATCCGGCATCCAGAAAATCAGCGCAGCATCGGCATGGTTCTGAAAGTCGTAGATCATTTCGTAAATCTCGGATTCCAGCCATTCCATAGCATCTTCTGGTGATAAAGCGTCTACGGCTACGTCCAACCCTGCGACGTATAAGCCATCGTCATTCAGCAGAGGCATATCCTCCGGCCAGCCCGCTTCGTAATAGCCGATGAACTGACGCAGACTGATCACCTGACTTGCAGCATTTAATTCAGCCAGTGTTTTGCCACACCAAAGCACTGAGATACCGCGTCGCTTCCATTTGTCGTTGGTCAGTACATCGCTCATATTTCATCTTCCATACCAAACAATGATATTTGTTCCTGCATAACCTGCTGATGATCAGCTTCCCATCTATTAAACAATTGCCTTGCCAAAGTGCAGGCACTGCGCATAGATGAGTCAGCTCCGTTGTGAACAAGCCAATCCAACAGATGCCCTAATGCGGGGTGAGGTTTGAAGTCTTCATCCAGAATTTTCTTGCTATTGATACCGCTTTCTGGATAACACGCACCAATAAGCAACATGGCCTGATCAAAGTCGCGGCTCAAACTGCCTTTTTTATCTATTTTTTCTCTAGCAAATTCGAGTGGAGAAACCCAGTAGAAGATTTTCTTTTTTTCTTCCGTCCAGCCTCGAGCCAAGAAGTCACTCGGTCCAATTCCTGTACCCTTAAGATACTTTTGCATTTGATCACGAGGGATTTCAGATTTTCCAGAAAATATTCTCAAGAATTGACGGGAAATAGGTTCACATACTACAGGCGTGCCTAATCCGTCCCCTTCAATTTGATCGTCTAAAATCTGGTTGATCCCAACAAGTGCTTCTTTAACGGTAAACTCTCGTCCATCTTCGACATACACTTGTCCATAATGACGAGAGAAATACTCAAGTGCTTTTCCGCGCTTGATAACTTGTATATCTGCCATGGGCAAACCACCATTCTGGTGGTGCTCTAAAATAGACTGTAACTGACGCACATCAGCTAAGATCTGACGACGTAAACGAGCCCAAGAGATTTTTTTTGGTGACTCAACCCGCTTTCTGCATACGTGTATAATGTCATACTCAATCGTTTGGGACCCAAACGTACCTGGTTTAGCTCCTTGTCCTTTTGTCTCATCGCTACGTATCGGATAGGTTGCCTCCAAGTAGTAACCAGCGTTGAAGAGACTCTCCAATACATCCAGCCAAGGTTCGTCTTCACTGTGATGGAAAGTGAATGACAGTATTCCAGATGGCTTCAGCATTCGACCCGCTTCTTTCCAGCACTCCGTGAGAATGCGTTTGTAGAATCCATCGGCATCGTCAGGATTACGAGCTCGGTTAGCGACAGCCTCTAACGTCTTAGGGGTATACTCGCCAGCAAAGTAATCTGGATATTTATCCTTTAATAACAGTCTAAGCCAAACGTAAAAGAAATCGGCTAGTTCGGAGTAGTGCAGTAAGCCTCCAAATGGTGGGTCAGTGATTACCAGGTCTAGCTCGCCGTCTGTTATGTGTTGTAATTCTGTTGAAGAACCACACGTTACTTTTGTCCCAGGTAAAACATTATCATCTAAGCGGGCCTTCTCACTTTTACCTGAAATTGAGGATGCTAGGTCATCAGAAATGGTTACCAAATGGGCATTTGACACGATCTCCCATGGGCTTTTGGCCCATGCTAATCCTGAAATGGTATTTGCCCTGCATGACGCCCAGTTACCGCGACCTAAATCAGCGAAAACAGAGTTTTCGACCACAGTTGATTTAGGATGATAGTTGCTGTTACTAAACATAGGCTCTGGCGTGTCACGTTGAGGGTTCCATATGCAGAACATATTCTGGTTCCGCAGATATTGCTGAAATGTCCCCAGTGCAATCTCTTTCGCTGTATCTGAAAAGCCATGCGCAGTATCAATTGCTTTTAATATTTGCGAATGAATTAGCAGCTGCAAAGGGTTAAACATAGTATGCCAATGCGTAAACCCGTGATTTGGTATTCCGCCATTATTCATATGGGTCATGAAGCCATAGGGAAGCTCACTTTTGGGCCAATAGCCTGACAAATCACTATCTTTTCTTGCCTCCCATTCTTTCAAGTACGCACTTTGCCGGGCAACAACCTGCTCCGTTATAGACGCAAAAAAACGTCCCCCATATGGTTTTCCTTCTTCTTTTCTCTTCGGGGAGTAACCATGAAGCAAGTAACTACTAAACGGCCCATTGGAGCCAGACAGTTTGATGCTATCTAAAACGTCTTGTTGGCGACCGCAGGTATCTTCTTGGCAAGCAAAATTTGATTTCTTGGGAATATTGCTTTTTTTAACGTCAACTAGGTTATCAGTCTCTGGGTCGAGAAATTGATCACCTGTCTTTCCTCTTACTTCAATCAGTCGTAACGAGTTTGCTCTTAGTTTGTTCCAGCGTGCAGTTGCATTAGCATCACTCTTTGCAGTACCGCCTAGCTGTCCAATATCGTCTTTACCGGCAGCCCCTTTCATCCATTCTGGATTAACGAAAAGAGAAAGATCTATTTTCTTGTTTTTATAAATCTTTTTGGGTAACTGGGAAGATTCGCCTTTTAATGCAGCGATTTCATCTTTGTGAACGTGCCCGCAATGAGGGCAAGTAAAACACCCCTTGTCATCCATGGTACTGAAAGGCTTCTCACCATTACCAATCACTAATGGCACATCAGGCGCCATTCGTGCTGGGTGCCTCTCTAAATCAAAGCGACCATCACACTTCGTGCAGGAGGTTCCAAGCCATGCTTTAACAGTAAGCGACTTAACAGCAACTAATGGCGAATTCATAATTGGTGTGCGATGACCACATCCGGGAGCTGCACAGGGCCCGTGCTTAGCCCAGAAGGTGTAAATAACCTCCGGGCCATCGTATACGTAGTCTTTGCGTTCTTCAGGTGTCAGAGCTAGGGGATCAAAATCATCGCCCATGACTTTGCCAGTAGAACGCTGTGTCCATTTTCCTTTTTCGCCATCAGGGCCTTCGCAGGCGTAAAACGGCATGATCTGGGGTTTAACTTCCCTTTCAATGTGATCAAACAGTTTATTCACTTCATCCAGATCGACATCAGCCAGCTCATTCTTTACAACTAGCCAGGCAACCGGGTTGAGATCGTTGCCTGTCATCTGCATACCGAGCCGTGCACCTTCTACCAATGTGGTACCGCCTCCCATGAAAATGTCAGCCACTTTCAATTTTCTGAATGCTTGGTTGTCCTGGTGATTGGCGTAGTAGTTGTCCCAAACCAATTTGGCAGATTCGGATGGTTCATCGGGCGCTTTGGTAGCAGCCGCAATCAACATAGAGCGGAACACACTGGAGCGACGGCGTGCCCACCACTTACTCATTTGATATATTGGCTTACCTGCGTTGCCTTCGATTTGCGCAATCTGGTTGATTGGTAGAATAGGAAAATCAACCTCAAGGCAAGTTAGGGGGCGATTGGGATCAGAAAAATCAACCGATTCCAGTTGTGCTTTTTTACCGGCACTAACGGCCTCTGCCACCAGTTCTTCTGTCAGTTCTGCTTTCGTTTTGTTAGATGCCATAAAAATACTTATCCAAAGGCCAGCATTGCATGCTGACCATTAATTATTCGGTTTCGACAGTTCGATAAAGGGTACGGCCACCTCTAACAGGCTCAACCCACCGTGGGCTAAGGTTGGGTAGCCGCCTTGTGAACGCCATTTCTTGCGGCCCAGCACAATGTTCCAGTTGCCATGCTGTGTCGTTAGTACCTGAGATAATGGCGGTACCCAATGCTGTTCGGTTTTTGCGTCTTTCACTTCGCTGTTGCGGCCAGACTTGAATTGCCCTTTCAGATAGGCTTTTTGGTCTTCCGGGTAAACATCTGGAAACAACGCGGGGTTTGAATACCCATGGTCGGCAGTAATAACCAGACGACGGCCCGTGGCCAGTTTGTCGATGAAGGCCCAGAATTCATCGCCGGTTAATACGGCTGCGGCTTCTTTCGCCAACACCCGATAACCTGCTCCCTGTTCGGCCAGATGATGCATACGTTCATCAGGCCAGTGATGCCAGAAGATAATATTCGGGTCAGCCTTGATCAGAGATGCACAATCCACCCATGGCAAGTCGGTGGACTCAGTGAAGGCTTCAGGGAAAGCAGCACTATTCCCCTGGTTGTTTTGCAATCTGGTGCGCTGCCCAAACCCCATGGCCCGTGCAAACGGTGTGGTATCACCGGGTAGCTCAGAGGCGGTCGCACTGGCGCTGTGAACGGTGTAGCCACGCTGCTGCGCACTTTCGAGAATCCAGGGCGCTTCGCGGAGCGACAGTGCATCCAGAATCAGGATGGCTTTCGGTGTTGTCTGGCGTTGCCAGAATGCTTTCAGAGCATCTGCCGTTTTTGGTGACGCACTTTCGAACGATGCCCACAAATCCCAGGCACTGCCTGCCAACACGTCATCTAATGGTTTGATGGCGCTGTCCCGTTCGGTTGTTTTTGCATCCGCCAGGTCCTGCCTGATCGGTTCTGCAAACAGGGGCCAGAGGGCCGAAAAAATTTTAGGCCATGCTTCCTGTGCGGGCAGTCTGTGTATATCAGCGATCAGTGACTTATCCATATGCTTTCGCTCGTCGATTATTGTTCTTTATCCAAATCCAGAGAGTAAGTAACACCATCCGGTAAGTTTTTCAGCAGATGCTCTAACTGTGCACCAGTTAGCTGCGAGGTAGACAATTTTACGTCCTTCACCTTACTGCCTTTGTTAATGCCCCATTGTTCAAGCTTACCGAGCAAGCTCAATGTGGATGTATTCTGGGCGCTATGATGAGCAACGAAGCCGCCACTGGAACCACCGAATAGCGATCCCGGCGTTGGTGTCGTACCGGATGCTGAGCCGCCATTGCCTGAGCCTGCGGCTGGCTCTTTAACACCACCGGTGGTGAATTCTTCTGGCACGCCTGGAACAGGCTGAACAGGGACAGAACCGCCTGAGCCAACAGAGCCTCCGGGCAGGTGCAGTGTTGTATCTTCCAGATCTTTACCGCTGCCCAGTTTCCCACGTACTCGCAACCAAGCATCTTCCGTGGTTTCTGACGGCTTTTTCTCGTACAGACTACCTTTGGCGTTGATGGCAATCTTGCCTTCTGCACAGGCTCGGCCAATGCGCTCTTTAACCGCTGTTTCACCCAACCAGGGAATGCTTTCTGCACCTTTTGGGGCTGGCTCTTTCAGCTGTTCGATGAGGTCGGCCACGCTACGGCTATTGGTTGCGGCATCAAGCAGCATGGTGTCGAATTCTTCTGGAATGAAAAGCTCGCTGCGGATTTTCTCATCTAGTTTTTCAAGGATCTGTAACCCTTCTGCGCCATGCTGTGAAATCTCAAACTCGCATTGAGATGGGTCTGCGAAATTCCACACGACCATGACTGCAAAACGATCAAAGCGAGATTGCAACTGCTCACGCAGCTCCTTCTGGTACTTCAGATGCAATTGAGCGTACTCACGCTCGGAGTTTTTCCAATCGCTAGCGAGATAAACCGCACGGGCTAATACCAGCAAAGACTTATCGTAGAATATGTCGCCAGTACCCACACGTGGCAGCAGGAAGCGCACAGTGTTTCTTGCCTTGGCAACATGTGTCTTCAGCCATTCTCCCAGCTCTTTGTTGTCCAGCGATGCCTTGGGCATAACAATCACTGGAATCCGGTTATCCCAATGCTGAGGATGATCTTTTTCTTCAATATCCGCCCATGGCGCAGTGCGCCACTGCTTCTTTAAGACAATGGTTCGATAGATATTCGACTGATTGCCATCCCCAACCAAGGCGTAACGAATTTCTTTGGCGAGGTGTTCTACATCCTCATCCTTTTGAAAGAGCTTGTCGTTTTTAGCATGTGCTAACAGCTTGGCCTGTGGATTCACCTCGTTCTTGAAGACCAAACGGTTGGCTTGGCGGTGAATGTTGAAGCTGTTGTCCTCGATGACTGCAAGCTCAGCGGCAAACAGGTTGTCATCAATCGCTTTGCGCTCGGTAATATCCAGCTGCAACTCTGACGGCTCTGCACCGGCATGATTCTCCAGTGACAGGGAACGAAGCCAGAGAGCGGAAAGAATGGGCTCAAGATGTGGCACCTGAGCAGCAGGTACACCGTTTTTAACAGCTTCGAGGTTGCGCAGTGCATTCTCACGCAAATCCCGATGCAGCTGACTCGCTACCGAATCCAGTAGTGAGGTAACGCCTGATTTTTCACTGGTTAAGCTGAAGTTGGCAGGCGTAAGTATGGCTGTGTCGTCACCAGACTCCTTAAAAACATCCACCAGAATACGCAAGAGATCGCGTGTCTCTTGAGTTTCGGTTGCGATCAGCACCTGATCGTCCAGCAATTGCAGGAGTCTTGGCGAGTAAGGCCAGGCCTCGATAAATTGCTGTCTATGTTTTTCATGCTCGGAGCCTGAGATATGACTCAAACGCAGGAATTCATCCACATGAGTTTTGATCAGTGAAGCAATATCAGACTCTGGAATGTTCATCCGGTTTTCGAAGATCCGATAGAGCAACAAGCGCTGTCTGTCTCGTTTGGCTTCTGGCCCTTTGAAATCAATCCGTACGGGGTTCACACGGAATAGCTGCTGCGCTGCGTCGGAGTTACCTTCGCGCACGGATACGACAAGTGTCAGAAGTTCTGGGTGCTTTTCAGATATTTCCGAGAGAATTTGAATGAAGTTAAATGCCCATGTCTTACGCTTATACTGGTTGGAGTTTGTTAAGCCTTCAAACCACGTCTGGAATTCATCCAGAATAAGGATGAATGGTTTATTCTCTGCCATTTCCAGTATCAGGTCATAACCTGGAACCTCGGTGCCGTGCACCTCCCACTTGGCTTTAATGATATTGCCATGCGGATGCTGGTCGAACAAAACATCCCATACATGCTTATAGCGTTGCAAGTGCAAGCTTTCAGTAATGACATGCATGCCATACTGCAATTTGAGACTTGCAATGTCAGGATTTTTCAGTCGGGTAGACCAGTCATTCAACCAGTTTACTGTTGCATCCTTATCCTGATGCATGTGTGACAGTGCGGCCATAAGGTGTGATTTACCTTGGCCCCTCGCACCGATAATTACGACAGGCTCAGCCCGGCCAGCTTGTACAGCTTCCACAGTCTTGAGCATGTCGATTGAAGGGTAAGTGATCTTCAGAAATTCACTTGCAGACTTATCGAGCGCACCGGTGCCATTCCGGTTATGCATTTCGATCATCGTTCCTTTAATACGACGACCAGAAAACTCCTCACGTAACTTCAGTCCTAGCATGGTTAGCTCTCTTTATTACTTGATATTTGGTTGTGTTGCTGCGCTATCCAGGTATCTATTTCTTCTTTCTTAAAACGCCACGAGGTACCCACTTTGAACGCTGGGATCTTTGCTGCTGTGGCCATGCGATAGACAGTACGCTCGTTGAGCTTGAGGTACGACGCGACATCCTTGACGGTCATTATTTGCTCACTCATGTTTGTTGTCCGCAGTTAGTATAGTGTCATGTCGGTACTGTACAAGAAAGTCTTCTCTTGTTCAATTTTATATATAAATGTCAAGTATGCATGCTTAACACCTACCACCATCGCACTAGCTCCCGTACAGGGACATCGTAAAAATCTTGAGTAATACGATTCTGGATACTGTCATCGTCCAGGTACTTTGCCAGCTTGTTAATGACGCTTACCGGGTGCCGTTTCAGTTCAACTGCTATCTGCCGGACAGTGCAAGCAGAATCAATCATGTCGTACAGAACCTCTTCGTCCGTCTTGCTCCATATTTTTCCGAAACTCTCGGGGAATTGAAGTTCACCAGTCATGTATCGGTGATAGAAGTCTGACAGCTCTCCCATAAACACTTCCGAGATGCCACCATCCTGGGTCACGTGCTGGTATCGCCCAGATCGGGGCCAAAAGTACCATTGCCGCCCTTCGAGTTGCAGTAGTAACTTGTATTTGCTAAGTTTTTTATAACTAACTCCGGGGTGATTTCGGATCGCTTCCCAATATTTTTGCTTCTTATCGTTCCACATATGCTCGCCAATAGCCCAGTCGATAGATTTAAGACTACCTAAGAATAACAAAAATGAGCGATATATCCCGTGGTGATATATCCAACATTTGGTGATAGTTCTGTCTTTTGGGCAGAACAAATATGAAAGATCCAAGACTGGTCGCTTTTGGTGAGAAGGTTCGCAAGATACGGAAAGAAAAAGGCCTCTCGCAGGAGGCTTTGGCTGACTTAGCCGGTATTGATAGAAGCTATATGGGGCATATAGAGCGCGGTGACCAAAACATCACTCTGACAAAGATCCATCAAATCGCTGACGCCTTGGAGATTCCGGTCGTAAATCTCATTTCTTAGCGGATTTAGGCCCACGCCCTGTGCCAACTAATCATGAGGGCTTCTTCGAATTAGAAATGAAGTGAACATTACTTGCCGGTAGCTGAGCTTGTAGACGCTGGTTCTCAAGTGTCAGTTCCAGTATCCGAGATTGAGCATCCAGCAACTGCCCAAGGGCTTTATCTCGCTGTTCTTCCAGCACCTTAACCTTTTCCAGTAGATCTCGGTTCCTCGATCTTTGCGCAAGCATCATCTGTCTGGGCGATTTTTGCGCTGCTTCATCCTTATGGCTTTCTATCCAGGCTTGAATATCCGCAACCAGCTCAGGGAACCTTGCTCTGCGAAGGGCGGAAGGATCTACCCCTGCTTCTTTGGCAACATTGTTCTGACTGAGTGGCGTCCCTTTCGGCAGAATATCTGGCTTGCCCACCTTGAGGCGTTCGAAAGCCTCCCTGAATTTCAGTTCGGCCTTGCTAACTTTTCTTGGTTCAATTGCTTTCGATAACATGGATTGCTCGCTCTGCGGATTCTAATTGCGCTTGTAATGACTCATATAAAGGGGAGTCTGGCGCAGCGTCACTGATCTGAATAGTAATAACGTTTTTAAGCTGTTTAATCATTGGTAGCTTTGCTTTATCTAACAATGCCGATGCGCATGGCTTATTGCTGCTAAATCCCATACAGGAACTGATATTGCTGATCCCTCCAAGCGGGCAAGGCGGGCCTGAATTGGCGCAACCACCAAGGAATGTTTGACGGTAACTGATCCGTCCTGATTTTGCGGCCTTGAGCAACTGCTCATGGTCTTTCTCCGATATTTCAGAGAGGATCTGCTGCTTGCGCTTCTCACCGTGTGGCGAAACATACTGATCAGATTGGAGCGCTTTAAACTCCCGCACCATTGATTGATACATCTCACGCAAGTAATAGGCACGAGCTTCCTCATTCAATGGTTCTTTGAGTCGGTAGTAGTTTTTTCCGTAGTATTGGCTCATAGCGCGCGAGGCGTGTTTCAGCTGGTACTGAAGAGACGCTTCGGTCACCAATCCACTGGCAAGCATATTGACAGCACCGGTGCGTCGTAATTGATGCCAGGCAAGAGGCCAAACTTTGCCTACGGCAAACTTCTCTGGATCAAGGCCAAATGTCATTCTATTGGCCATTTCCAGATCAGCTTCGGTAATCGTCAGTTTCTTATCATCAAAGAGTTTTGGCCACAGGTTTTTTGAGATGTCACCGTATGACCGAATCTTTTTGTACTTTTTGGTTGATTGAGATTTAGGCGCTTTGGAGCTCCATGGTTCATGCTGAAGAGATTGAAGAATTGGGTTCTCGACATCTTCCTTTGATAATTCTAAATAGGGGTTCTCTCTTGCTGCCTTTGACCGCATGAAAGCAACGATTCTCATTGCTTTCAGAGCTATTTCAACGGAAGGTGAAACAATCCAGCGAGCATCAGAATCCTCAATGGTTTTTGTTGTTACACCTTTTAGCATGTGAATATCTTCACCTAACTGATCACGTTCAACCTCATAACAATCAGCACGAAGTTTGGAGCCCTCTTCAATTCGCATCAAAGAAAAGTTCAATAGATAAGCCAATCCAACACTGCTAATTAAAGAGAGGTAAGTAGTAAGTGATCTAATACCAGTAACGTTATTGAACAATACCCAGCGATCAAGTAATTCCGATATACCAAACTCTTCTGCAGTCTCTGTAAACGAACCATAAAAAACTCTTCCTGTTCGGCTTTTTCCTCTTATACGCGAGCTTCGAAATGGCCCATCGATGCCAAGGCCACCAAATGATTTTGATAACTGACCTCCAGCATTTCTGGCATAAGCTGACAAACAAAAATCGTAACAGGCCTCAACTTGTTCTTGATGCAACAGAAAGTCTTCCAAGCATTCCCGAAGACGTGAAACCTGATAACTCCATATCCTCGCTGGTATATAAGCTGTCTGAGTCGAATCATTCGTTGTTAATACGCTGCTAAGTAGTTTAATTCCGCTTTCGTCAAGCAAGACAAACCCTAAAGTCTCTCGTGCGATGAATAATGAATGGAGGCATTCAATCAAGCGATTTCCGCGTTGCTTATAATATTCGGATAACTTCTCGATGACCTTGGGATATCTATAGAGCTCAGTAGCCAGAATACCGGCATCTGTGCAGGCCACAAACAGGGGTTTTATCGTCTCAAACTTAAACACCAATGCCTTGGCAGAACGAATAGCCGCTTCGCCCCAAAGCCACCACGCTACAACTTTACGCAATAACTCCGCGTTCTGAGGGCTAACTCTTTTTCCCTGACCAGAACCATCCCCAAAGTAAATGGAGAGGGTGTGCCCAGACCAAGGTGAAAGATCCCATCTTACGTCACCATATCGAGACACAACATGGCCATAGGCATCTATCACAGCAGGAAAATCCGGCGCAGGGGGCCAACTGTCAGGTTTAAAATTCAGCGCATCTTCTTTTGATAAGGCCGATTCAATCTGCAATCCCGGGAAGTAAGCCAAATTCATGCAATTACCTCCATCAGCTCTATATGGCCACTCCAATAGGGGTGATATTTACCGGCACGAATCAAATCCTGAGATTCACTTACCCACATTGCTCGTATTTCGCTGCCAGACGCTATTGCTTCAAGTTTTTTGTTTATTCTTTCAATAACCCGGTATGCAGGATGAATGTCTTGCTTTTCCGGTGGTTTATACAGGTTTGCTTCCAGGCTCTTGATCTTTGCGTGCGAGGCAAGTTTCCAGCAATAATCAGGACTCATAACGTCTCGATGCTTAGTACAAAAAAGACAGCCTTCTGGGCTGGTACAGTCCGGTTTCGGCGCTTCTTTAGCTATACCATTGATCGACTCGGGGGCACGATCTTTGTCGATACATACACCCGGCCCAGGTGGCGTATAAGCAGGATCTTTTGATGCATGGAACCGGACTATTTCGGATGCCGCTGATTGATGATGTGGCCTTTCATAATCACGGAGAAGGACTTCCTTATCATGGGCCATTTGCTCAGCCGTAAGTTCGAGATCGTTGCTTCGCCTGAGTAGCCAGTTTACTCTGGTTTTACGCAGCTCCTGTGGCCCTAAAATCCGAGCATCAATTTTCTTGAAGGATTCTTTCAATGTGTAGAATCCAATCTTTGAATCTTTTGCGCGAATCATGCCTCGACTTTGTAAAGGGAAAAGCCGGGTATCGTGTTCAGCAAACCCTGTGTCATTCAGCCACTGCAAATATCGCTCGAGATGTTCCTTATAAGAGCGATAGCAACGAAAAACAGCTTCGCCGCTGCGTCTCCCCTTGTATACGCGGAAAACCTCCAGATCGTCACCGTTAGACTTCCAACGATAAGTTTCTCTTTCAAGCGCTGATGCCTGAGTCAGATTCATCCCTGTTTGTGCGATGAATATCAAAAGCTCAGATTCTATTCTCAGATTTAGTATTCCCGATCTTTTATGCCGATCGAAAAGGCTTTCACTCTCCATCAGTGGCGCTCTGGCTTTCTCAGCATTTTTCCTGACGGTGCTGCACTTTATAGATTCGACATCCATTTCCGGATTAAGGAGGCTTCCTGCAACCACCAAGGTCTTGCCGCCTTGCAGCGCAATACGGATAGGTAGCCGTCCTCTGACCGTCGCACAATCCAAGGCGTCACAGATCGACCTCAGGCAATGACCAAACTCAAATGTACTGCTGAGATTTTGCTTATCTGCGCTGCTGGTCAGTACGCTCTTTTTTGCGCTAGGTTTTCTGATTCTTGTTTGCATCAAAAGTGCGCCGCCAGGCTTAGCTCCAGGAAGTTTTAAGGCTCTAGCGATGAGATTGGCTAACTTTGAAGTCTGTCTGTAAACGTAAATTTCAGACACTTCCTTTTTGATTTTTGATCTATATAACTGGTATTCCGACCATTTCTTGAAGTTGGTTACCACTTTATCTCGAGACATAGTCAATGAGTTGGTATCTGACCATGCAAAGAACCGCCAAAGCACTTCCAGACTGCCTTCGATAAGTGAACGAGAGCGCCCCTGACTTATCATGCTGGAAATAGCTTCATGAAATGCGCATACAATCGGAATTCGAAGAACGTCAACATCATCGACTGAGGAATGATGTATCGATTCCATCGCATTTTTTCTCGGTACACATGCAACACCATGATGAAGCAATATGTTCAGGTTCCAAGGGATTTGATGCGTACCAAGACTCATGCCCGGGAAAGTAAGATTTAACTCATGCATTGGCACGCCCTCTAGCCAATCCCATAAAGGCTTCCGAAAAAGCTTCCGCTGCATCTGACATTGCTTTGTTTGCTTCAATAAACTTGATGTATTTCATCGTTGTACTTTCATCTCGGTGCAAACATGCCTCCCTTACAAACTGGATGGCATCACCGACTGGCATGAACTTTAGCGCCACGCGCATTAACTCTGTGGCAAAAGTGGCTCTTGTGCGATGGAAATGAAAACCGCGCATCACTTGCAGCCCAGCCCTTTTACCAGATGATCGGAGACGAGACATTTCCACGTTAACCGCTCGGCTATCATCTCCGCTGTACGAGTTGCCATAGCGAGTAAGGAATAGTAGGTCCCTATCTTCATGACTCGCTAACATTTGGCGTTTCAGCCTTCTCGTACTCATGGAATAGGCAATAAGTGTTTCGAGAAGCTCCTCAGGTATTGGCACTGAACCGGAAACGCCAAACTTGGTTGAGACCATTGGCCTAGCACCAGGACCAACAGCTAATCGCTTCCAACCGACTTCAGGAACCAGGGTTGCGTTGTGAAGAGTTTGAACCTTCAGATCGGTAATTGAGCCAATGCGCAACCCTGTGAAAAAGCCAATTCGTAGCATTAGCGAAAGCTCTTCGGTTGCGCTGCGATCTGCCAGCGCGAGAATTTCTTTCATTGCAGAAACAGTTACTGGGAGAAGGCCATCCTCAAGCTGTATGGCCCCAGCAACCTTTCGATTGGGAATGGCAAGGTCTGTACTGGCAACTCGCATGGTATGTTCGAGACCAAACGGATTGGTTAATTTGATTCCAACAAATCGCTGCTCCCACATTGGCCATTCTGGTGAAATTAATCGACGCGATTGTGTCCATTTATAGAAACGGATGACTGCTGCCATCCTCTGCGAAGCAGTGCTTGGAGCAAGCTCACCATTATTTCTGGCGGCAACAAGTGCTCCACGAAAGCGAACAAGGCAACGCTCACTTTCTCGCTCTGGGAAATGCCACCATTGGATTGACTCTGCTTCTAGCCATTTTGCGTAGGCAAGCAGGTGAGACATATTGGATCGAACGGTTTTCAGATCCCGTTTTGATGATGTTGCCTGATCCAGGGCCCAAAGATTTGCTTCTGCCCAGGTTGAATTATCTTCCCAGACTATTTGGGGAAGATTTTTGATCGGTTTTCTTTTTAGTGGAGCCCACTGTAACGAGCCGTCCGATATTTCTGCTCGATGTGGCTGATAGGTGATTTGCTCAAGGCTTGCCATTGATTTCCCCCTTCGACGACTCAATGCCGTTCAGGAAGGAATTACTTCTGAGCATAGAGTAGTCTAATTTGTCACCATTGAAACATGTATGGTGTGCGATTAAAACTTGGTATGTAACGTTTGCCGCAGGCGGGGTCAAAAATTTTGCCGTGATCGGGCTCCAGCACGTTCACCAGGAGTTGCACCAACGAAACAGGAGTAAAGAACTCTCCGCCATCGTGCGCACCTTGATCAGCAAACTGGGTGAGGAAGTACTCGTAAATGCGACCAAAGATATCGCCGGTAGCCTTTTTCAATTCATCAGGGTTAAGCGTACGCAGCAGAGTGCCCAAAACCTCGTTAGGGATCTGGGTGTATTCCTGTTTCGGGAGTTGGTTACGCAGATTGGTATAATTGCTTTCAATAGATACCATGGCATTGATGATGGCTTCGGCACGATCGTCTGCGTCGGTCAAGGCAATCAAGTAATCAAATTGAGCTTCTGGCGCAAGATAGATAGCACTCTTTTTTGAAAAGTCTTCTTTGGTAAGTTCACGGGTCTTGCCGCCACGACTGGGCAGGGTTGCAACAATCTCATCCTTGACCGAAAGATAACGGCTGTAGGCATGACGCAGAAAAATCAGCCCCATCACAGGTAGAAAGTATTCATTGCTGGCCAGCTCAGAGTTAGCACGTAAGGTATCAGCCGATTTCCACAGGCGTTTTTCAATTGCTTCAATGTTTTCCAGTTGTGCCATGGGGCAAGATTCCTAATTATTTTGTCTTTTTCAATTCGCGTGTGTGACACGTTAATACTGGTGGGTTCTAGTCGACTCGATTTGCCATTTCGGCACCCCGTAACATGCCTTCAGCGACTAGCTTATTAGTGTGATACTTGGTTCAGAGCCATTTACGCCAACCAGCGGCAACGTTGTCTAAAAATATTGGGCAATATGCCTAGAGTATCTGAAAGGGAGTTGTTGAGGAAAGGACATCAGTCAAACTGTTTGCCAAACAACCTCTGATAATCGGCCCTGATGTTGGCCGGCAAGTCTGAGAAATATCTCCAGTAGTCGATCAGTCCATTGATAGTCTTCATGTCTATATGGCCACTATCCAGCATGGTTTTAAGCAGCTCCAACGTAGGCATGACTTGTGCTTCGAAAGCTTTCGCCAATTCGGTCATATCCTGATCATCTGTTACCACCGGAACTCCCAGTTCCCATGCATAAGCGATATACCAAGCATCCACCCTAGATGGGCCGGGCAGTTCAGTCTGCACGTAATCCCACACATACTCGAAGGTTTGCTGGATGGACTTTTGCTGCTTTTTGCCTATTTGAGGAAAGTGCTTACGATTCTCCGCGTACTCCGCTTCATCTACCCAGGGGAACTTGCTCTGTAGCTTCCTACTCGCCAGCTCTTTGTTTAACTCAGGCAGGATATACAGGCAGTACTCGTTTTCACCAAAAGGCACAAACAACAATGGTCGTATAGTTTTGGCCAACCGTAGGTAGGCATTGGTATCAACGAGTATTTTCGATTGTGGCATTAGGTCAGCTCTGCGTGGATACTCCGTGCATCTAGAAGTGGCATATCCAGCACAGTTTGAACATAACCAGGCCCCTTGTCGTGATCCTTCAGATATCTCCGGAGCATGTCAAAAAAAGGGGTTTCGAAAGCCCCCCCAGTCCCTTCAATATAGTCACGCGCGCTCGGTTTACCATGCTCGTCGAGCTCAGCAGCACCAAACAAGGCTTCACTGAGATTTTTGTACTTCTTATTAAAGTTCGTGACCGCACCAGGAAAAGCCGACTTACTGAGCTGTATCTTAGGCAGCCCTGAGAATTCAGCATATTTATTCACTTGTCCGATAACAGTCCAAGGAGATATCACTAATTGGTCAGCCAAATCGATAACATGTGTGATTTTGGCCGCTGGGGATACTTGCGCACTAATAGTTTTGTACGATTTCTCGGCCAACTCATGGGGATAAAGCAAGCTAGCCGCAAATGCATCCGCAAAGTCTTCAGCGATTTCACCGTCGAGGCTGGGAGATAAGCAATGCCCCAGCTCATGTGCCATCCAGAATTTGAAGTCGTGGATATTGGTATCCAGATTCAAATACACCCATGTACTGCCCGACTCAGGAAGATGTATGTGCACAGCATTTTCATGGCGCTGCTTTGCGCCCCACATAACGGGAACCACAACAGCCTGTAACTCACTAAAGCGCCTAATCAGGTGCGTGAAGTCCACACACTCTACTAGATCAAGATTAATATCTTCTCTGACTTTCGCCGTTACAGTGCGAAGGTAGCGGTAATCACAACTAGGTGACTTAAGCACTGGTGGCATTTCAATGGTATCAAATGGCAGGTAAGGCACAAGGTGGTACAAAAAGCGACCAATCTCTTGGGCCTTTTCAATATGGTGATCCTTGGTTTTGGTACCACGCATCTTTCTGAAAGCGACCTTCGGAGCAAAAGGATCGTCTTTCACCACGAGTTCATCGAGAGAAAGCCCTAAAAGTTTACCTAATTGAAGCAGTTTATTTGGTCTTGGAAAAGACTTTGAGCTTAACCATTGAGAGACAGCCTCACGAGACACAGAGAGGCTCTCAGCCACCGCAGTTTGCGATAGCCCTTTTTCCTCCATCGCTGAAGCCGCGTTTGCAATATTAAGGGATTTTTGCATGCCGTGAGTATAATGAGGCGTCAAGTTTTGTCAAGCTGAAGAGTTAATAACGGGTATTCGCTCACAGTATTTAGCTGCTGTGAACCTTCATTCGGCGACGAATAAGGGGTGGAGGCCTCCTCCTATTGGCAAGGAGAGGCGCTATAAAAAATCGACTTGGGATAAAAAGAAGCTACTACTCAGGAAAGGACTTAAAAAATTTATTAAGGAAAGAAGCACTCGAGGTACCACAAGCAACGCAAACAGCTTCCAGCTCCAAAATACGTAGTTGCCGTTCACCACTCTCATATTTGGAGACGAAGCTCTGAGGCTTGTTGAGTCTTTCCGCAAGTTGAGTTTGGCTAAGCCCTGCGCTTTTCCGCATTGCTTTCAGTTCATTACGTAGCGATTCTTCGCGTTCCAACCAGCTTTTTTGCATGGCTGGATAGTAAGTCATGTTGCAAATATCCCATTTTGGGATATTTTGCTTTCGGCCATATTTGGGAGCGAATATCAAAGGGCTGAGCCCGATTTACTCAGGAGTTGCTGTAATGGATAGATACATTCGATATTTGATAATTAGCTTTGTCTTGATGTTTGTCATGGCGCTGGTAACAGTATTCAACAGCCATGTCTCTGTTGGTTTTTTGGGATGGTTGGCTTTTTTAGTGTCTGGCACTTTGCTTACCGGCACTGGGGCTTTTATAGGTCGCTTGTTTCTGGACTTTGTCAGACCCGATATTTACCTAACCACCGGCGCAGTAGACGCTTTTTACAAGCGCGTATTTTGGAGTATCGGCCCTCAGTTTATCGGTGGCCTTATTGGTTTTATGGCAACACAGGGGTTTATGTCCAATGTACTAGGTTACGCCCAGTTCAGCGGATAAAGCCGAGATTCGACCAAATATGAAAGGAAGGGAATTGTCAGGTGCTACTGACAATTCCCTTCCTCCACTTGTTTAAACGTTACCTACGCCAAGCCTTCATCCCGGTCTTCAATTCGTTCAAGAATCCACTCCTCTACTTCAGCGCCAACCCAAGCCACAATTCTCGGTCCAAGCTTCACAGGTTTTGGGAAGCGTCCCTCGCTAATGTAGTTATAGATGGACGAGCGACCTAACCCTGTACAATCCATCACCTGCTTCAATCGTAATAGTTTCATGATGAGCTCCTGTAATTGACTCATCACATAAGCGCTGTCAGTAATTTTTAACTTTTCCGTATCCCCCCTCTTCAGCCCACTTTTCGAAAAATTTTCAGATATATATCACCCCTGTGCATAAACCAGAGTCATCATGAAGGAGGCGATATGCACAGAACCCTTTCTGCACCCAGCAACAACTGGTCTCACACATCCAGTCAAATCCTCGAAACCGCGGCCGGCATCATCGCCGAGCGCTATGTTAGAGGTGACGTATTCACCAACCCAAGCGCTACCATGGACTTTCTGCGCTTCAAATTGCATCAACATGAGCGCGAGGTATTCGCGGTCATGATGCTGGACAGCCAGCACAGATTAATTGAGTTCACCGAGCTGTTTTACGGCACGATTGATGCTGCCAGTGTTTACCCCAGGGAAGTTGTTAAAGCGGTACTGAGCTGTAATGCAGCGGCAGTTATCCTCACTCACAACCACCCTTCCGGCGTTGCCGAACCTTCTCAGGCCGACAGGCGTATCACCGAGCGGTTAATCAACGCTCTCGGTACCATAGATGTGCCGGTGCTGGACCACATTGTGGTGGGCGACCAATGTGTGTCGTTTGCGGAGCGAGGTTGGCTGGAGGGAAGGCACTATGATTGAGTTTACCGACAGCTTTTCGCAGGCTGCGGTGGCTGAAGCCTGTCAGGTATTCCCTGAATTGCGGGCGTATCTACTCAGAGAACTTACCCTGCCCACGTTCGAGCGGCCGCTGAATGACACAGGCGAGGTAATTGGCGCTCCCCAGGTGATGCCATTAACGTCACTACGCAAAACCGTGTTGTATGTGTCTCACAAAGATATGGATGGTCACATCCCCAGGGAAATCGGCTTTTGTCGTTACCTGCAGCGCTGCGACACTTACGGCGTGCCGTTTGGTCCTTGGCTTAAGGTGATCAACGGCTGCTATTTCAATCACGGCTCCAATACCGAACCGAATTGGAGCGCCCACAGCTGAACCCCAAACCTTTTATCTATCCCCTGCCCGCTTGGCATCAACCAAGCGGGCTTTTTGTTTATGGAGAATCGATATGAACATTATCCAGTACCAGGCTCTGACCTTACCCGCCGACTTTTATGAACTGCTAAAGATGCACGCCAAGGACTATCAAACCCAGAAAGCCCGCTTTATCACCCTCAATTTTGCCGATCCGGATTACAACGCCGAGCGTGGTGGCTTCCATCCGGTGGAGATAGGTTTGAGTCGTCAGGGCGATGCCTGGGCACTCAGCTACTTTACCGACTTCGCTTTCTATGGCCGGGTCATGCCGGAATTGGAGCGGGAGATTGACGTGCATTTTCAGGCTCAGGAGGTTTACAGCACCTTCTACGGAACTCGGCCTTTGCGGGAAGTTGCGGGGTTGGTGCAACTGCTGCTCAAGAACTTCCTCAGCTATGTCGCCATCGACGCTTATGTCGTCAAAGTGCAGGCCCACTGAAGTGGTTCTCAAAAAGGTATTGTGGGCACCAGCAAACCCAGGCCCGATAGGGGTTGGCAAGAGGCTGGTTCCCATATTCATCAAATAGCCAAATGAGGGAACTTCACCATGAAAGAAGTCGAGGCGGTGAAAAGCCGCGATACCATCAAGCTTATCAGCTACCTGCTTGAACGTCACTTTGGTCAGCAGATGGCTGATGTCTGGAATATCGGTCTTAATCTGGCACTGCGGATCTCTGATCTACTGGCGATCAGATTCAGTGATATCCAAGGTGACAGGCTCAGCATCATTGAGCAAAAAACCGGTAAAAGAGCCGACATTAAACTCAACGCCAAAACCAAGGCTTTGATCGACGCTATCCGCCAGCGTCACCCTGACCACATCTATCTGTTTCAATCCTATCGTAGCCAGCAGATGCAACATGCAGCGCCTAGGCCGCTCAGTCGTCGAGCCGTGACCAAAGCCTTTGCCTTCGTTGGTGAAGACATCAGGCTTGCGTTAGGGACCCACTCAATGCGTAAAACTCGCGGTTATCACTTGTACCAATCCTGCAAGGATATTGGCCGAGTGATGCGTATGCTCAGGCACCAATCGGAAGCGGTCACGCTGCGTTACATCGGCATTACCCAACAACAGATAGACCGCGACTTTATTGAACTGGAAATCTAACCCCAAACCTTTCCCACTTGAGAGCAGTTGCCTAAAAGGGCGCTGCTCTCTTTTTATTTGGAGTACAACATGAAGAAATTCAAAGCCGGTGATCATCTGGTTACCAATATCGATCCGCTTGGACTGACTGAACACCATGGTCTGTGTGTTGGGAATGACCAAGTTATCCACCAACGTAAAGATGGTTTTGTTGAGCAACTCAGTCTGAGTGAATTCTCGGGTGGGGCCAAGGTTCGTCGCAAAGCGATTGCATATGATAGAGACGGTTCTGTGGAGCGAGCGGAGAGCTTATTGGGTTGTCGGCCCTATGACCTGCTCAGCAATAACTGTGAACACTTCGTCAACTGGTGTATCGATGAAACAGAAACGTCCAACCAGGTCAGTAACAACCTCCATTTCACCGCACAAGTGACAGCACGAGCCGGATTGCTTGGCAATGCCGCTCAACGTGCAGCACAAGGGAGCCTGGCCAATATTGCCCTTGCATCAACAGCAGCCAAAGCCGTCGGTGAATACATTGGGTTACC
This sequence comes from Shewanella sp. MSW, assembly GCF_007636515.1. Classification (NCBI taxonomy): domain Bacteria; kingdom Pseudomonadati; phylum Pseudomonadota; class Gammaproteobacteria; order Alteromonadales; family Shewanellaceae; genus Shewanella; species Shewanella sp. MSW. Next base: position 55,943 of record NZ_LVDR01000006.1, on the reverse strand, counting down.
GGATGCAGTGAACAGGGCCATTGGTACTCCAGGCGATTTGGTCGCCAAACCACTTGAGACTTTTATCAATGGCACCTGTGAAACACTGAGTACGTCCTCCGGGCATTTAAGAGCAGGGAACTATGGTGAAGCTGCAACATCACTCGTCAAAGGTTCATTGGAAACGGCTGTAGATTGCACCATAGTCAAACCCCTTGAAGTTACCGGAGACGGTATTGTGGCAATAGTGGATATTGGTAGGGATATCTGGAGTTGGCTACGTCATTGAGACGTGTGGCTTTAGGGGCTTAGATATCTAAGCCCCTAAAGCCACTTCAATATTTGTGTCGATGACATGGGGATGGTAAACATTGTTAGGTCAATAATGGCTCTTCGATAACGAAAAGATGATCAACAACGTCTTTATCGTCACGTCTGCAAAAAACACCAGCAAAGCCAACAAAACAATGACCGGTACTGAATGGAATGCTCCACTTATAAAATTGAGCAATCATCTTTGCGCATTCAGTATCGATGCTGAATACGGCTCATCCCATAAACAACTGCTGACTCGAACCTATATTGCGGCAACCATCGTAGATGTTCTTGGTAGCCGCCTTTGCGAGGTAACTGCAGCGCTGCATCACTGCCTGGTATTGCAGAGGGAACTCATCTGAATTTCTATCTAGCCAATACACGCCGTTCTCACAGACATGAACCAGCCCAATAGCATTATCCACTGGAACCCCAATCGCACTGGCCCAAGCCTTCAATATTCGGTTATAGGTGTTACTCCTGCCAAACACTGTCTGTCCAAAGCCACAGACAGCATCCTTGTTGAAAAGGAATGCCACGTGATAATGCCAGTTCTGCGAGGTCTCTTTCTCCCGGCACCAAACATAGCCAAAACCTATTGGATGTTCGCTGGCTCGATGTCGATCCCATGACTTTAAGTGGGCTTTGAATGAGTCAATAAAACGGGATATGACCTTAGGGTCACTATACTGGCTTGACTCGGGAAACCTCAGGTCAAATCTCAGCACACACACTCGATTAAATTGCGCCAAAGACAACCCCAGCGTCCCTTCAATAATTTGAAGGTACCCAGGAACCCAAGTGGAGTGATTAGCTGTGTCAGGGAAGTTTAAATGGAACATGACAGTCATCCTTTGTGATTGATTCACAAGATGACTGAAGCCAGTAATGTTTTACGGCTATCAATAAACCAAACTCTACTGAGAGCTCGCAAGAACCACCAGCTCAGCACCTAACATAAGTATATTACTAATCCGAATCACGTTTCTCAGGATTTGGTATGCCCACCAAAACAAATCAACTGCTCAACCTGACTAATATTGGGATGTGTTACTCTGGAGTTAGCCGTATACAAGACATCTCCGAATATCAGGCAATCAGTGAATTTTTTATCATTGGGTACCAACAAATCCAGCACGCGGTTCACAAAATAATCGGGTTTCTGTCCCATCATTCCCTTTAACTGACTGCCATCGGTTGGATTGTCCTGACGCGATAACATGGTTCGCATCATCATACGTGGGTAGTGATTCAGTACGCGCGCGTCAGCACCGAAGCAATCAGCTAAAGTTCGCAGCTGCCTTGAGATCATCTGTATTAAGTTAACCACCTCGAACGTCAACTCGCTGAGAGTGTACTCTCTAAGCACTTCTGCGCCGCCAACATCAGAGACATCTTCAACTCCTTGCGGCTTTTTTGCCGTTGGGAAACCCTTCAAGTCCGAGAATGGCAACACTGAAGATAATACCTCTTTGACCTGCTTCCGTAGTTCCTCATTCGAATAGTTCATCGATTCATTAGCCCTAGCCTGATTCAATAAACAACCTGAAGACAATGAAAAAATGGTCGACAGACACGCTTGCTGCACCAAAGCCTGAAGCTTCTGATTATGGAAAATCTTCGATAGTTCAAAATACTGCTCATCAGTCAGATAAGATGAATGAGAAGGCAGTCGTCCCGCTCGTGAACGTTTTGCCGCCTTCCGATAGAAGTCCCCAAGCTTAAATAAAAATCTAAGCGGGATTAACTGACTATCCCCGAGCGAAACACCCAGCTTTATGACTTTCCATTTCCTCGACTGAGGTTGGAGTTTGTATACAGGAGGCATTGGTTCAAACAGGTGAGTTCGCGCTGTGTGGTTTGCTGCGATTGACAGAAAGCCTTTACGAGATAGCGCTCGAGCCCCTCGGTGAAACTGTTCTTCCGACATCCCCAGCGTTCTGCTTAGGCCCGTGAAGTCACAACCATTAACATATCCGGCCCTATTGGACGCCATCCATAGTGATATCCAGATTAATCGCATTTGTATCGGTATTACTTTGTGCTTTTTAAAAGCAGCTATCTGCCGTGATTTCGGCGAGCATAGAACAAAGTCAATTTCATCCTTCCAACTACATTTCTCAGCAACCCACTCAGACCACATCCGCCACGCTTCAGGCGAGAGATAAAAGTCGAACAGAGTATTTCTATGTTTCCCCTTGAGCGTCTCCCGAGAACTTTTGATTTTCCATAGGTATCCCTCCCGAACCAGGTAATCCACCGCCACACCAAGATAGCGCTTGGAAACAAACAAGCGATCTGCGTAGCCGTCCATAGTGTCGGAGAGGCAGCCATCACCCATAAGTTGTGCCGAAGCGAACAGGATGAATCTGGTTTCTGGTGAAGCACCGGTCATTGAGCTTAAGAGATACATTAACTGGATTTTTAAATTGCAGTCATATCGCTCAGATATACCACATAAAACGCAATAAAACAGCGACTTTCACATAGCAATAAAACATGTTACGTTACACCATTTGTTACAGAAAAATAGAAGACATATGCGCCAAGGCAACCGCCATCAGCTTCCTGAACTAATTAAGCTGTTTGATTTTCTCGACTTGGAAACGCCCAACGCCCGAGATTGGGTAAGGGGCTACCTGACTCGTAAAGCCATTTTGCTTTCAGAACCAACGCCCACTATGCAAAGCCTTAAAGTAGCGCTGGCAAGTCACTTTATGGCTTGCTTTACTGATATCGACGTAATCAAAAACTTTTCCAAAACGATGGGAAGTGCCTGGCGTGTCATGAAGCATCGAAAGGAAAAAGGGATTGGTAATTTATCTGTAAGCCTTGACAAGGCTGTGCTAACTCAACTTAAGACAATGTGCAAAGGAAAGAAGAAAGCCAAAATTGTTTCATTACTTATTGAGGACGGCTACAAGGCATTTTTGGAATCGGACCGTGAGATCAAAAAAAAATTGGCCGATAACCGGCGCATTAAGAACTCAGAGCTAAACAAAATTCGGTTACTCGAACTCCAAGGCAAAAACAACCCCAAAAAATCAGTTGCTTATAAAAATCTCCAAGCAAAAAATGACGATTTAAGGCACTGTATCGCCACGCTGTACGATCTTATCTATTCCGCAAATGAGCAAGGCAATTCCATTGATGACGCCCTTCTTATTGAAGCTACCAAGGTCTACTACAGCGCATTTTCAGAGACCAATAATCAGTAACACTCACTCACCTAGTTAATTGAACCACCATTGCCATCCCTGGCACAGTCTTTTACCCAATACGAGGTCAGTTGCTAACATTCTGAATACGCAATGAATGGGTGAACCACAGCGTTACCGAGTGGTGGGTTAATCGGTGGGTAAACATTGTCGCCACCCACCAGAAACCAACATATCACATTGAATATTATAATTTTTTTATTTCTACACATAAACAGATCCAGAACGTGGAGTGATGTTTTAACATTCACAATGTACAGCATTAAGCCTCATTTTTTTGAGGCTTTTTTGTTTTCAGAAGATTTCAGGTCTTTGCCTCTGTTTTCAACCAACTGGTGAGTTTAGTGGTGAGTAGGATTGATCTAGTATGCCCTTAAATGGTGAGTAACTTTCCATACCTAAGGAGAACTATATGGGCAAGCTCAATGCACGCAAAGTCGCCGCTTTGGCCAAAGATGAACCACGCAAAACCGCAGATGGTAATGGCCTCTACTTCGTTGTACCCGCCTCTGGAGAACCTTTTTGGATCTTGCGATTTTCAATCAACGGTTGTCGTCCAGAAATGACAATTGGATCTTATCCAGAACTATCCCTTGCAGATGCACGAGATGCGGCCTTCACGATCTTTTTATATGTTAATTGTAAATTGAAACGTTTGTTTGAATAAGGGTTGAATTTGAGCTCTTCTGACGACCGGCTCAGCGTTTAAATAACGCCTTGGATCTACGGTGATAAATCCCCAAAACTGTAAAAATCGCTTAATAAACCTGGATTCAATGAGCATGCTTAAGTTTCTTTCTGGCGCGAAGTAATCATCTGTAGAGAATGCCTGTAGTAAATCGGGGAAAGCAGTCATCACCTCTTTAACAAGCTGCTCCACATTGTTGTGACACTGAATGCGCCACAGCATAAATAACCAAAATGGTCGCAAGTCGACATCGTATTCAAAGCCGTCCATATACCCCCAGTTATATTTGCTGATTGCGGCTTCTAACATAGGTTTGAAGAATGCTTGTATACCTAAAGCCTGATACTGTTGTTGTGCTAACTTTTTGACATGGTAGCGACCGCTGCGGCGATAAATAATGCTGCTAATTTCGGCTAGCACTCGGGTGTAGTGCAGGGCATTAAATTTATCTTCGTTACTGCCCGCAAACTCGCTGATGCTAATATTTTGTGGGAACTGAGCAACGGCAAACTCAGGCAATAACTCACTGGCCTGTTTGACCAACTTAGCCGGTAAGTTGCCTTTACTCGTGGCTTTGAATGACCCATCTTGCGCCATAGCCTCATCAAGAATAAGAGCTAAATAGCGCATCACAGGACTGGCTAAAAGCGCATCTGGTGTGCTGATTGTCACCCACTGTAATTCATCAAAAGGCGCATAAAGCCAATTGGCCATTTGCGTTGGTGTTACACCACAAAAATCGGGATGAGGTTGATTATTACGATCCTGCACTTTGTGCTGTAAAACAGTGTTGAGTTCATCAAGGCTCAAATTGGGGTTCATTGCCAGCATGGTGTCAATATCATCAAATATTTGGGCATGTTGCTTGGAGACACTGCTCATACAACAACGTTTAAACTTTTTACCACTGCCACAATGGCAAGGATCGTTTCGGCCAAGCTTCATGTTGTCCCTTCTTATTATTATAGAAAAAGCGCTTCATTTTCTTGTTTACGCTGGTTCAATGTATGAGTAATAGCAGACACTGTGATTTTACTTACCCCTTGCTGCTTTGCTAGATGAGCAAACTGACTGATGGCTTCTGCGACTTCTTCAATAACTTGCCTCACCTCATTCCAATTGGCAAAGCCTGCGCTGGCAGCCAGCTTTTGCATTAGCTTAAGCGGTGGCGCTTTGCCATAACCTCCAAAGGCAGTGGCATGTTCGTTAAATGGATGTGGGCTGTAGGTAACATCGTAAAAAGGTGCAGGATTCCATTGGCCATCGTCCGTTTGCAAAAAAGCCCAGTTTTTACTGTGATCGTCTTGGTTAGACGACAGCAGGTTAAAAATGGCACGGCGAAATTGCAGTTGCCCAGCGGCTGGAGATTTACACAGCTGTCGGCTGGCTTTGATTAAATCAATATAATCTAAACTTGGCGTTCGGAAGTCTGCATCAAGCAATCCGCAGGCGCTGTGCATATGCAAGCGGCCTGAACTGCGCTTGCTGCCTAAATTGGTCTGTTCAGCGACATAATCAAAACGCTTGAGTGCTAACCACGCAGGCGCACCGCTTGTATGCGGCGCTTCAATAAGTTGCCAAATTGGCGGTTGGCACTTTGCTTGCTCGGCCATTTGCAAATAAACCGCCTCGCACAAACCTTCTTCATGTCCGAGCGCTAGATTCTTCGAGGTAAACTTAATCAACCAAGCTTCATCACCGGGCTGTGCAAAGGTTCGACAATGCCGAGTTTCCCCAGCAGGCGTATAAATCTGCGCCTTTGGTCTTGCACCACCCGAACTACCTCCGGCGACTAATGCGGCCAACACGTGTTGAGTATGCCCATCTAACTCATCTTGGTTGTCGTCCATATAATCTGACATTGAAGAATCGAACAGTGTTTGTGCTTCTAAACCCAAGGTTGCTAAATCAATGTCAGCGTGCGTCGTGGCTGAAAACTCAGATACCGGAGAAAAAGAGAGCGCTCCCATACCTTTATCACCGACAAAAGCCAGTCTATCCATTGCTGTTAATTGATTAGGCAGAATGCCTTTTTGCCGGAAAATACGATCTTGTAACAGCATGCCCCAACCATCGGGCAAACAATCCCCGAATACACCATGCACACCTTGGTGTGGCTGTTTAGGTGCGGCTTGTACTTGTGTGCTTGCCTGAATAGTAAAAGGCGATAAATTGCCAAACTGCTGCAAATAGCTGTCTGCATACTGAAAAAAAACGCCTTGTCGATTCTGAGCCAAAACCCCTACAGTGACCTGCTCACCTGAGCTTAACGTACGGGATATGGTGAGTTTTTGAATGGGTTTAAAACTCATCTTTTAGCACCTCATCAATGCTAGATGGTGTAGAAACGCGTTCTTTACTTGGTAGCGTGAGCTGATAGAGCCTATCCAATGAGTCGAGGGTCTGCCAAAGCAACAGCAATTGACGAAATGAAATTTGCCCAGTCAGCTCAAACTTCTTAATAGTGGCCGCTGGGACGCAGCTTCGCTCTGCCAGTGCTGTTCGTGACAGCTTCGCTCGTTGACGTAACTCTCGTAAATAAGCCGCATAGGCTTGGCTTACATCGATATCATCAAGTAAAGTAAAATTCATTCGCAATGACTTATTGGATACAGTTATATCCATTGTATAGGAAAATAACCAGAAATGGCTATTATTGTATCCAATAAGTGCAGTGGTGTTGAAAGTTCACTCGATCAAGCCTTCCGAAACTGTTATTTTTGAACCCAACTGTAGAGTGAAAACGGCATTGTTTTTCCGTACTCATAACCAAGAAGTGCTACCAAGATTTAGTAAAAGCCATAGGTTAGTGGTAGGTTGTTTGGTGGTGGAGGCAGCCATTTTTGAACGGTTTATTTTTATAACTTATTGATTTTTAAATGGTCTGGTCCGCTACTCGATGAGCAGATCCTGAACCTAGAATAATGTTCCGCGCTGTTAAAAACGTTCAAAATTCCAGCAGGTCCCATTTCAAAAAGCCCCTTCAATAAGGGGCTTTGTCATTTCTAGATCCTACCTAATAGCTGGTCGGCGCAAATGAACACTAAGACCGGAGACAAGGCCTAATAGCGCAAACTCTGCACTGAATAGTGGCCAACTGCGGCAAACCCATCAGCGAACCCGGCTTACCAACAGCGCCATGCTGCCGCAGGCTAACAGTACCCATCCCAAATGCTGCACCGCGCCTGCCAGAGCCAAGCCGCTGCCGATGAGTAAGTAGTACATCAAGCCGAACAGGGCACCGGCGCTGCCGGCCTGCTGTCGGTACTGAGCCAAGGCCATGCTGAGCACATTGGGGATAGCTATTCCAAATGCCATAACCACAAGTAGCATAGGCGCCAGAAACCCGATGGTGTTCAGCGAGAGTTGTACTCCTATGGCTCCCAGAAGCAGCAATAGAGCAGCGCCTTGCAAGAGTTTGCCTTGAGAGACTCCCTTGGAGAGCAGGCGTTTATTGCTGTAGCTGCCGACCAGTGAGCCCAGGCCAAGGATTAAACCGCTGTAACCGAACTGTTCCGGCGTGAACCCAAGCCTGGCAAAGTTGAATCCACCGAGTTGGTAGTAAGAAAACAGGGCAACGTTATAGGCAGTAACCAAGAGCGCAGATTGCCAGATTTGCCTGTCACCGAGCATACGTTTACTCAAGGCGAACAGTTGCAAACTCTGCCTGCTGGTTTGGGTTTCCGGCAGCCTGATAAAACAATAGGCGAATAATCCCAAGGCCATAATAAATAAAGCTAAAAATACCGCATGATGACCACCCACCTTGACCAATTGGCCACCGGAAAACATGCCGATAACCGGGCTGATGGCAATCCCAAGTCCCATCACACTGAACACTTTCGCCAACTCTTCACCGCTGAAGGCGTCACGCAGCATGGTTTGGGTGACGATAGAGCCGACAGCAATACCAAAAGCGCTGCAGGCTCTGGCGGCCATCAGCACGGCGAAGCTGGTTGTTGACATGGCCACCCAGGCTGCGACGCCATAGATAAAGAGTCCCAGCAACATGGCCTGGCGACGGCCGCAACTGTCGGCCACTATGCCCCACACTGCCACGCCCACAGCGAAAGCCAGAAAATAAACCGATAGGGTTTGCGCCGCCTGAGGGTAGGACACGGCAAATGTCTGCGAAATCGCCCCCAGGGCCGGGCTGTAAATGGTTTCCACTATTTGCGGGAACATCAGTAGCGCCAGCATCAAGCATAGCGAAGGTTTGGTTTTCATCTCTTATCCTTATCACAATCAAGCAAGCTGCGAACAAGCCCTGCTCCTCTATGCAGGCTTGATCCGCGCTTTCCAAGTCGGCGCGCAGTGTATACTCTTGATGAAACGGCACGTTAACGACATAAAGACAAGAAACATCAAAATAGGGACATCATGGCGATTATTGAGCAGGAAACTGAGTTCGATGCGGATACCTTTCCAGCCAGTGTTATCGGCATTGCGGCCGATGTTGGCCAGCACGATTCGGGCATGCACCAACACCATAAAGGGCAACTGCTTTATGCCCCCCACGGCTGCATGAGCTTTGCATTGGAGAACGCCATCTGCATCTTGCCACCCACCAAAGCCGTGTGGATCCCGCCCGGTATTTCGCACCGCGCGGTAATGACCAATGTGGTGGCCTATCGTTCTTTGTATTTTGATTGCGCCAGGTTCAACACTCCGGCTGAGCTTCGCATGATAGAGGTCAACGCCCTCTTGAAAGCCTTGATAGACAAGATGGCACTGTGGCCGTGGAACACGCCGGAGTCGGATATGGCCAATAGCAGTGCGTTATTTTGGGAAGAGTTTTATGCCGCCAAGAAACATTCATTTCAGCTGCCACTGCCACAGGATCGCAGGTTTCGCCGATTCCGCCAGCGGCTTATCAAGGAAGAGTTTCTCGCGCCGGATATACGCAGGCTTGCCGACAGTGTCGGCGCCAGTACCAAGACAGTCACCCGGTTATTCAAGGCTGAAACCGGTATGACTTATCAGCAATGGCGCCAACAATGGCGCCTTTTGAAGGCCATCGAACTCCTATCCGGCGCCAAATCTGTCAGCGAGGTGGCCCACAAGCTGGCGTTTTCTTCCGACAGCGCCTTCATTGCCTTTTTTAAAAAGCAGACGGGCCAAACGCCTTTGAGCTTTATTCAGAATTCAATCAATTAAGGACGGTGTGAACAAGCCTCATGCGTACTCTGCGCCGGCTCATAAAATTGAATGCAAGGCTTGCTGCAGAAGCACAAATCCTTTGTAAACAGTGGGAATGGATGAATAACTTCCATAGGCGTTCCTTGCCAGAGACCACTGGGTATCGTTATAAATAACTCATTGACGCCAGGTCCCGCTCACGAGGCTACTGCAGGCAAGTTGTTGAAGCGTTGGCTGGCGTCAAGGTGTTAAACAAAGTCATAAGATTCGGCATGCCTGTTCGCCAGACCATCTTATGTTCCGGTGGTCAACTAAATACACTTTTGAATCCATGCACTATAGTGACCTGGATGTCATCAGAAGCGGTAGTCTACGCTCAGGTACAGTTGCTGGGTGTTGTCCAGCGCATATTTACCTGTGTCTATCTTGTTGTCATAGTCTTGCTTCAGATAACGATAACCTATCTCGGTATTGAGGTTGTCATTCAGTTTATACACAAGACCCGTTTGACCACCCCAGACAAAATTATTGTCTGATCCCAGAGCGCCGCTGTCCGGTGAGGTGTGGTTAATCCCCGCGCTGGCACCGACAAACCAGTTCAGCTTGTGGGCCTGATCCAAACCTACCAGATAGTCATAGGAAACCAGTCCCATCTGTTGTTTGGCGAAGTCATCGCTGTTGTAGCTATAAGTGGCGTACAGACGCTGGTTGGGGGTAAGGAAGGTACCGCCGCGCACCATGTAGACAGCGTTGCGATCATCATCGCTGAACTTGCCGCCATCAATGGGCTTGTGAGAGTAGTCGTTTTGCTGCGCGCCGACACCACCGCCGACAAACCAGTCAGCGGCAAAGGAAGGGGCTGAGAAAGCGAGAGCCGCAGCGGAAGCCAGTATTAGAGATTGAATTTTCATAATTTACTCCTTGATCCGGGAAAGACCGGATGGCTGTTTTAAGCCGGGTCAACTTGTGTTCATCGGCAGGTTAGGGCCGTTTTGCTGAACTTTGACTGAATGAGAGCCGGAAGAGACTTTTTATCGTATAAGTTAGGTTTTTGTGTTAAAAAACTTGATGTTAGAAATGGCAATTGTTGATAGCCCGTGATGGGGTTGTGGTTGGAAATGGGACTATTAACCTGAGGGAAAAGGGATGAGACTGGTATTTGTACACGGCTGGAGTGTGACCTCCACAGAGACCTATGGTTATTTGCCCCAGGCATTGGCCAAGCTGGCAGACACTGAGCTTGAGGTGAGTCATCTGCACCTGGGGCGTTATATCAGTTTTCAGGACCAAGTGAAGCTGGAGGACGTTGCGCTGGCTTTCGAGGCTGCCAGACGTGAAGTGCTGGGGGATGAGCCTTTCGCGGTGATCACCCACAGCACTGGCGCGGCCGTGATACGTTGTTGGTTGGAGACTTTCTTTGGAGCCCAAAAGCTGGCGGCTTGTCCCGTGACTCATATGATCATGCTGGCACCGGCCAATCACGGCTCAGCTTTGGCACAGCTTGGCAAGTCGCGCCTTGCCAGGATTAAGGCCTGGTTTGATGGATTGGAGCCAGGGCAGAAGATCCTTGACTGGTTGGAGCTGGGCAGTTTGGGGCAGGCTGCTTTAAGTCAAGCCTGGCTTAACTATGATTTTGAAGTTGCTAGGCTTTGGCCCTTGGTGCTGACTGGCGAAAGCATAGATGCATCCCTCTATGATTATCTCAACTCCTATACCGCTGAGCCTGGCTCGGATGGTGTGGTGCGGGTCGCGGCGGCGAATATGAATTATGCTCGGCTGCAATTGGTGGAGCAGGCTCAGGAATGTGACAGTTTTGATGGTGCCTGCGTGGCCAAGCTGGTGCCGGCAAGTTTCATTCAGGCTCCTGTCAGTGGCTTTGGCATTATTCCCAGGGCCAGTCACAGCAAAGAAAAAATGGGGATCATGCGCTCTGTCAGTCGCAGAAATGCCACTAACAAGCCGGTGGTGCAGGCGATTCTTAATTGGTTAAAAGTCGACTCGGTAAAGGCTTATCGTCATGCCTGTCAGGAGTTTGCGCGGCAAACCCAAAGCCGGGCTACCAAGAAGCGTTACACTATGTTGGTGATTCGGGTGTGGGATGATACCGGCGCCGCCATAGAGGATTTCGATTTCTATCTGCTCAGTGGCGAGCAGTATCTGCCGGGTATTTTGCCTAAGGGCTTTATGCAGGATAAACAGCGCAATCAGCAGAGCCGCAACTGCCTGACTCTGTATCTGGATGCCGCCAAGATGCAGACCCTGCCTCAGGGTAAAATCGGTTTTAAGCTGGTACCGCGCCCCGATGATGGCGGCTGTTATTATCGCGCGGCTGAGTTCCAGTCTGATGCCGGCGCGGTATCCAGGCTGCTGAAGCAAGACGCCACTTTGGAAGTGGATCTCTTGCTTAAGCGGCATCGTGATGGCGGGCTGTTTACCCTTGTCAGCCCTGAAGAGGGCGGCGATTTTTCCCGCTTACCTCCCCAGGGGGAACTTGCCGAGATTTGATGGCTAATTTTTTACAGTACTCCTGCTGGCCACAGACCTTGGTCCTCTTGACATTGTTCCGGGCGCTCCCTAGTCTGCTTGAACAATAGTCAAGGTGGTAAGCAATGGAAATCAAGTATCAGTTAAAGCCCGCCGCAGAGCGTCGCTCAGAGCAGTTTTGTCCTGAAGGTAATGTTGGCTTTGGTCGTCTGCGCACCGACCATATGTTCATGATGGATTATTATGATGGCGAGTGGCGGGATCCCCGCATCGTCCCCTACGGTCCGTTTGAGATGGCTCCCGGCGCGATGGCGCTGCATTATGGTCAGAGTATTTTTGAGGGCGCCAAGGCCTTTATGCATGAAGACGGTGAGATTTATACTTTCCGGCTCAACAAGAATGCCGAACGCATGAACCGCTCTGCCGATATCGTCTGTATTCCCAATATTGATGAAGCGATGCAGCTTAAGGCGATCAACGCCCTTATCGATGTCGACCGTCTCTGGTTCCCCATGCAGGAAGGGGCTTGCCTCTATATCCGGCCCTTTATTTTTGCCACCGAAGACAGACTGTCAGTCAGCCCGGCTAACCGCTACACCTTCTGTGTGGTGATGAGTCCCAGCGGCGCCTACTATGGTGAGAGTCTCAACGCCATTCGCCTGCTGATCAGCAAAGAATTCCATCGTGCGGTATCCGGCGGTACCGGAGCCTCCAAGGCTGCCGGCAACTATGCCGCTTCCCTGCGTGCCGGTAAGGCCGCCGCGGCTCACGGTGCTTCCCAGGTGTTGTATCTGGACTCGACCAATGAATATATCGAAGAAGCCGGAGCGATGAACCACTTCCATATTCTCAAGGATGGTACAGTGATCATCCCTGAGTTTACCGATACCATACTCAAGTCGATTACCTCTCAGTCAATTATTGAGCTGGCGCCACTACTTGGCTGTGATGTCCGCCAGGAGCAGGTCAAGCTTGATGATTTTATCGCAGGTGTCGAGTCAGGCGAGATCATCGAAGCCGGTGGTTTCGGTACCGCGGCCGTGGTTTCTCCGGTCGGCTCCTACATTTTTGAAGATGGCCGGGTGGTCACCGTTGGTGACGGCAAGGTGGGTGAACATGTCAGCCGCATCTATAAAGTTTTCACTGAAATCCAGAAAGGGCACAGACAAGGCCCACAAGGCTGGGTCTGCAAAGTGCCCAGGCAGGAAAAGGCATAAGCCAATAACCCACCATTGATAAAAACGCGGTCATTTGAGCCGCGTTTTTTACGAGCTGATTTTATTTTCGGCTGAGTAAGGCTTGTGCTTGCACTTCTGTCATCGGGCGTCCCAACAGGAAGCCCTGGGCCTGATCGCAGCCCTGGGCGGCGAGGAAGTTAAGCTGGGCCTGGGTTTCAACCCCTTCGGCCACCACCTGTAACTCCAGGCTGTGAGCCAGTACTATGATGGCGCTGGTAATGGCGGCATCGTCAGGATCTTTGGTGATATCGCGGACAAACTCACGGTCAATTTTTAAGGTATCCAGCGGAAAACGCTTGAGATAGGCCAGACTGGAGTAGCCGGTACCGAAATCATCGACCGCCAGGCTTAATCCCAGCCCTTTCAGTTGATTGAGTATTTCCACCGATTCCAGCGGTTGTTGCATCACCGCTGACTCTGTCAGTTCTATCTCAAGTAGATCAGCGGCCAGACCATGCATGGCAAGAGCCACTTCTATGCTGGAAATAATGTCTGACTGCAGCTGTTTGGCAGAGAGATTGATCGCTATCGGAACTGCTTCCAGCCCTTGATTCTGCCAGCGTTCCAGTTGACTGCAGACACTCAGCAGTACCCACTGACCTATGGCGTTGATCTGGCCGGTTTCCTCGGCCAGCGGAATAAACTCTGCCGGAGAAATAGGCCCAAGCTCCTGGCTTTCCCAACGCAGCAGGGCTTCCATGCCGGTGAGTTTGCCGCTATGGACGCAGAATTTGGGTTGATACAGCAGGTAGAATTCATCGCGTTCCAGCGCCTGTTTCAGCCCGGCTTCCAGCTGCACATGGCGCACCGCATAGGCGTTGAGTTTAGCTGTATAGAACTGGAAGTTATTGCGTCCCAGTGACTTGGCATGGTACATGGCGGTGTCGGCAAACTTCAGCAGCTCCAGCGCATCTTCGGCATCATCCGGATAGAGGCTGATGCCTATGGATGGTGAAACATTGAGACTGAAGTTCTCCAGTGAGAAGGGGCGATCAAACACCGCCAGCAGTTTTTCGGAGATGACGGTCGCCGCCTCGGTTTTTTGCAGCCCTTCGAGAATGATGATGAACTCATCACCACCCAGACGGGCAACAGTATCCCCATCTCTTATCGCTTGGGTCAGTCTGGAGGAAACTGCTTTCAGCAGTTGATCGCCCACATGATGGCCCAAAGAATCGTTAATGTGTTTGAATCTGTCCAGATCCAGGAACAGCAGGGCGACCAAGTTACGGTTACGGTGCGCCTGGCGCAGGGCATGATCCAACCTGTCCTGGAACAGAGTGCGATTGGGCAGGCCTGTGAGCTGATCATAGTTGGCCAACAGGCGCAGATCTTCCTCGGCCTGTTTGCGGTCTGTGATATCGGTAAATACCACCACGAAATGGCTGGCTTCGCCCTGGCTGTTGAGCACCTGATTGACTTCCATCCACACCAGCAGCGGCTGCTTGCAGTGGGTGCGGATCTGCACTTCACCGGACCAGTGTTTTTGGTTCAGCAATTGATGCTCTATCTGTTGATAGAAGCTTCTGTCATAGAGGCCACGGGTCAGGAACAGGAAAGGCTTACAGGCGATCTGCTGTTCGCTGAAGCCTGTTGTGCTGCAAAATGCCGGATTGACCGAGATGATGCGGTAGTTGAGATCGCAAACCACCACAGACTCATTCATGCTTTCCAGTACCTGGGATGATAGTCGCAGCGCCTCTTCCTGACCGCGGCGCATACTGATATCTGTGAAAGTGCCTGCCAGGCGCAATGGCTTGCCGTTACGGTCGCGCTCGACGATCTTGCCGCGATCCAACACCCAGCTCCAGTTGGCGTCGGTGAGTTTGATACGATACTCGGCCTCGAAGAATTCGGTATCTCCCTGCAGGTAGCTCTCCAGTGCCGCTTGAACCTGGGGCCTGTCATCGGGATGCACCAGTGCCATCTGCCTACTGGCGTTGGTTTCCGCCGGTGCTTCCGAGCCTTGTTTGGGGCCGGTAACGAAGAAGCGATCATCTTCCAGCTGCCAGTCCCACATGCGGTCACCCGAGCCCCATAGCGCCAGTTTCAGCCTTTCTTCGGAAAGTTGAATGTTGGACTGGGTTTGCTGTTCGAGGCGGCGTTGAGCAAGGAAATGTCTTAGCCAGAGGCTAAACAGTATCAGTGTCAGTGTCAGGTAAAACAGATACGCCTGAGTGGTGCGGTAAAAGGGGGCCGGTACCGTGAGTTTTAGCAGTAGCTGTTCTTGTCCTTCAGGGTTGTGTTGTAACTGATGGCGGACAAACAGCCGATAGTTGCCAGGCGCCAAGTTGGTATAGCTGATTTCGTGCAGCGACTGGGCCGGGTGCCAGCTTTTGTCCCAGCCTTCAAGAAAAAAGCTGAATCTGTGGCGTTGGGGATAGGCAAAATCCAGTGCTGAGATCTCAAAGCTTACCAACTGCTCGCTGTAAGGAATCGTCAATTCGGGAACGTGACCAAGATCCAGCCGTGGGAAATAGCTGTTGCCCATGCGGTAACCTGCCAGGGCCAGTTTAGGTTGTTTACGAACTTTGGGGACTTGTTGAGGGTAGAAATGGTTCAATCCATTGATGCCACCAAACCAGATACTGCCATCCGTATCCTGCCAACTGACATTGCCGTTGAACTCCAACGCCTGTAATCCTTCATGTTCATTGAAAGTCAGCACCTTTTCCTTGTCTACGGCAAAGCGACTGATCCCTGAATTACTGCTGAACCAGAAGTCGCCACTCTCGTCTTGTTCAATGGCATAGACGGTGTTGCCCGGTAATCCCTGATTACGGTCGAAGTGCTGCAGCTCACCTTGACGCAAGCGGCTGAGACCGCCGTGAGTAGCAAACCAGATGTTGCCGTCTCTGTCTTTGAGTATGTCCCGCACCATGGGATTGACCAGACGATCACCGCGGATGATCTGCTGTTGACCTGTGTCAGGTTGCAGCCAATAAGCTCCGTTGGTAGTACCGACCCAGATGCCGTTATTGGCTGTGGTCAGACTGAGGATCATTTGCTCTTGTGGGCCATCTTCAAGATACTCGTTGACAAAGTGAGCTTGGAACCCCCTGGTTTCCGGGTTGAAATGGTATAGGGTGTTGCCGACACCGAGCCAGATATGCTCATCTGGACTGATGAGCAAATCACGAATAGCGGGTTTGTTACCCGGAGGACGATAGAGCTGCATTTCGCCGCTGTTGTTCAGGCTTATCAAGCCGCCACTGCTGGCCAGCCACAATCTTTGGTGACTGTCTTGGGCAATCGCACTCACGGTGAGATCCAAAAAGGATTCATCCTGGCCGAGCAGCTTGGCAAGCTGATTGTGGTGGGAAACAAAGCGGCCATCGGCCGTTATATGAAATAAGCCGGCCCTATCTGTGCCCAAATATAGCAGGCCGTCTTTAGCGCGGAATATAGCGCGGATATTATTGTCCCGCTGACGCTCCAAGGGTTGTTGATTGTTGTAGATATGCTTGAAGTATTGCCGGGCCAGGTTCACCTTGTCTATGCCGGAAAACAGGCTGCCAATCCACAAGATCCCGTTATTGTCCTGCAGCAGGCTGTAGACATCATTATCACTGAGGCTGTTGGGATCCGATGGGTCATAGCGATAGTGTCTGGCTTGCCACTGACCTTCTTTAAGCTGTAGTTGGATAAGTCCTGTCTGTTGCCCACCAAGCCAGATGTCACCTCTGTTGTCGAAGATAAATTCGAGAATGCCCCGATTGGGTTTGGGTAAACGATAGATAAGCTCTGGGTTGTTCAAACCCGGCGGATAACGCCAGAGTGCGTCATCAATTGCCAGCCACAGGGCGCCATCTTCGCTTTGGCGCGCCTGTACCGGATGTCCATGTTCGGCATCGGGTAAGGGCAGGGGCTTGAGTCCTTCATTACGCAAAAGCAGCAAACCATCACTCTGGCTGCCAATCAGCAAGGCATCTTTTCCTATGGGGGTCAGCACTTGGATATCTGTGCTGATATTTTGCCTCAGTGACAGCTCATGCAACTCGTCGCTGTCAGTATCCAGGGCGTAGAGTCCGTTGCCGCTACCGATCCAGAGTGTGTCTCCCACCAGAGCCAGGCGGTTAATTTTTTTGCTGCTGAGCCCCTGGTCGCGGCCAATGGAAGTGAATACGCCTGTTTGTAGATCCAGGCGGTTCAAGCCGCCATTGAAGGTGCCTACCCAAAGTTGTCCCTGGCCATCCTGTAGTATGTCGGTGACATGATTATCCGACAATGTCTGGCTGTGGTAGGGGTCATGCTGAAACAGGGTAAAGTCGATGCCGTTGTAACTGTGTAAGCCATCCTGGGTGCCAATCCACAAGATACCGGCCTTGTCCTGGTAGAGGCTGGTGATGCTGTTCTGGTTAAGGCCATTCATGCTGCTGACATGCTGAAATTTGAGCTGGGGCACAGGTTCAGCCCTGAGCTCAAACAGGCTGACAGATAACAGCAGAGCGGCGAGTAAGCAACAGATCCGCGACAAGAATCCCTCTTCTTTGGTGGCTTGGGTTAGTGATAATGTAACCATTCTCTATGGGGGAGGGCTGACAGGCGTTTCAAGGCATTATTGAAACTGTGCAGGCCAATGTTGACCTATCTTCTGCTTCCTTCCAATGTTTGCCTTGTATAAACATCCATCAGTCTCGCAGAGTCAGTAAACTCCTAATACAGAATGGTATTACTTATAACAGATTTCTTTTCTCTGTTTGGCAAACTTTATATTGCATGGTTGCAAATTGGAATGAAAAAAGGCCCCGCCGGAAGGGAGGAAGCGGAGCCTTTACAAAAGGGAAGCGGCAATCAATTACTTAACAGGGGGGATTGCCTTGAGCTAAAGCTCAACTGAATTTTAGCAGCCGCGGTCCGGGATCCGGACCTGACCTTCCATCAGAATGCGCGCTGAGCGACTCATGATGGCCTTGGTCACCTGCCATTGGCCGTCCTTGAATTCGGCCTCGGCGCCGACTTTCAAAGTGCCAGATGGGTGGCCGAAGCGTACCGAGCTGCGCTCACCGCCGCCGGCCGCCAGGTTAACCAGGGTGCCCGGGATAGCTGCGGCCGTGCCTATGGCCACTGCCGCCGTGCCCATCATGGCGTGGTGCAATTTACCCATCGACAGAGCGCGAACCAGGAGGTCTACATCGGTTTCGGCCAACTGTTTGCCACTGGAAACCTGATGCGCCTGCGGTTTGGCCACAAACGCTACCTTGGGAGTGTGTTGGCGGGTTTCGGCTTCGGATAGCTCCTTAATCAACCCCATTGCCAGCGCGCCGTGTGCCCTAAGCAGCTCAAAGCGAGCGAGCGCCTCGGGATCGCCGTTGATCTCCGGCTGTAGTTCGGTACCTTGATAGCCGAGATCGGCGGCATTGACGAAAATGGTCGGGATCCCGGCATTGATTAGCGTTGCCTGAATTTTGCCACTGGGGTGTACCTCGGTGGGAACCGTCAGCTCATCCACCAGCTTGCCGGTAGGGAACATGGCACCGCCGTCTTCTCCATCATCGGCGGGGTCGATAAATTCCAGCACAATTTCGGCGGCGGGGAAGGTGACACCGTCGAGCTCAAAGTCACCGGTTTCCTGCACTTCACCGGCGCTGACCGGCACCTTGGCGATAATGGTCTTGCCAATATTGGCCTGCCAAATCCGCACTTCGCAGATGCCGTTTTCCGGTACCCGTTCCGGGGCCACCAGACCGGCATGCAGGGCAAAGGCGCCGGCCGCGGTGGAAAGGTTGCCGCAGTTGCCGCTCCAGTCGACGAAGGGCTTATCTATGGAGATCTGACCATAGAGGTAGTCCACGTCGTGGCCGGGAACCTGGCTGGCATTCATGATCACGCATTTGCTGGTACTCGAGGTCGCGCCGCCCATACCGTCTGTGTGTTTGCCGTAGGGGTCCGGGCTGCCGATGACTCGCATCAACAAGGCATCGCGGGCCGGGCCGGGCACTCTGGCCGTCTCGGGTAGATCGTCCAGGCGGAAGAACACCCCCTTACTGGTGCCGCCGCGCATATAGGTGGCGGGAATTTTTATCTGTGGTTTAAATGCCATGGCATTGGATCCTTTGAGATAAATATTTTTATCAGTCGGCCATAACCTTGGCTATGGCCGACTTGGTCACGCATCAAGGGCCGGCTTAAACATTGCCTTGCAAGAAGTCCTGCGCGAAACGCTGCAGCACACCACCGGCTTCATAGATGGTCACTTCTTCGGCGGTATCCAGGCGGCAGCGCACAGGTACTTCCACCGTTTCGCCATTGCTGCGATGCAGCAACAGGGTCAGAGTGGCACCGGGAGTGCGCTCGCCGAGAACGTCGAAGGTTTCTGTGCCGTCTATGCCCAGAGTCAGCCTGTCGGTCCCCGGGAAAAACTCCAGCGGCAACACGCCCATGCCTATCAAGTTGGTTCGGTGAATGCGCTCGAAGCCTTCGGCCACAATGGCCTCGACTCCGGCCAGGCGCACGCCCTTGGCGGCCCAGTCTCGGCTGGAGCCCTGGCCATAGTCTTTACCGGCTATGATGCACAGGGGTTGCTTGCGCTCCATGTAGGTTTCTATCGCTTCCCACATGCGTACCTGTTGCCCTTCGGGCTCGATACGGGCCAGCGAGCCCTGGATCACCTTGCCGTTGTCGTCCTTGACCATTTCGTTGAACAGTTTGGGGTTGGCAAAGGTGGCCCGTTGGGCCGTCAGATGGTCACCCCTGTGGGTGGCGTAGGAGTTGAAGTCTTCCTCCGGCAAGCCCATCTTGGCCAGGTATTCGCCGGCGGCGCTAGATGGCAGAATGGCGTTCGATGGCGACAGGTGATCTGTGGTGATGTTGTCACCCAGTACCGCCAGTGGCCGCATCCCCTTGAGCGCACGTTCACCGGCCAAGGCGCCTTCCCAGTAGGGTGGACGACGGATATAGGTGCTCATTGGGCGCCAGTCATATAGAGGGTCGACCCCATCACCGTATTCCACGGCGATATTGAACATGGGCTCATACACCTTGCGGAACTGCTCCGGCTTGACCGACGACTTGACTATGGCATCTATCTCTTCGTCGCTGGGCCAGATGTCCTTGAGGGTTACGGCGTTGCCGTTCTGATCTGTGCCGAGTGGGTCTTTCTCTATGTCGAAACGCACAGTCCCAGCAATGGCGTAGGCCACAACCAAAGGCGGTGAGGCCAGGAATGCCTGCTTGGCATAGGGGTGGATACGGCCATCGAAGTTACGGTTACCGGACAATACCGCGGTGGCGTACAGATCTCTGTCGATCACTTCCTGCTGGATTTTGGGATCGAGCGCGCCGCTCATGCCGTTACATGTGGTACAGGCGAAGGCGACTATGCCAAAGCCCAGCTGTTCCAGGTAAGGCAATAGCCCAGCCTCGCGCAGATAGAGATCCACCGCCTTGGAGCCGGGGGCCAGAGAGGTCTTGACCCAAGGCTTGCGTACCAGGCCTTTTTCCACTGCGTTGCGGGCGATAAGACCGGCGGCAATCACGTTGCGTGGGTTACTGGTGTTGGTACAGCTGGTGATGGCGGCAATGATCACGGCGCCGTCCGGCATCAGGCCTTCTTGCTGCTCTACCTTGCCGGCAATGCCTTTGGCGGCCAAGTCGCTGGTGGCCAAACGGGCATGCGGGTTGGAAGGACCGGCCATGTTACGCACCACGGAGGAGAGATCGAACTCCAGTACCCGCTCATATTCGGCGCCTTCGAGGCTGTCGGCCCACAGACCCGTGGTCTTGGCATAGTTTTCCACCAGCGCTACCTGGTCGTCATCACGGCCGGTGAGGCGCAGATAATCTATGGTTTGCTGATCGATATAGAACATGGCGGCAGTGGCGCCATATTCGGGAGTCATGTTGGAGATGGTTGCCCTGTCACCCAGGGTCAGGCTGGCGGCGCCTTCACCGAAGAATTCCAGATAGGCACCCACCACCCGCTCTTTACGCAGGAATTCGGTCAGCGCCAGCACTATATCCGTGGCGGTAATGCCGGGAGCGGCCTTGCCGGTCAGCTTGACGCCGACTATGTCCGGCAGGCGCATCCAGGAGGCGCGGCCGAGCATCACGCTTTCGGCTTCCAGACCACCCACGCCTATGGCGATCACCCCAAGGGCATCCACGTGTGGCGTGTGGCTGTCGGTGCCGACACAGGTGTCAGGGAAGGCTACGCCGTCGCGACTCTGGACCACGGGGGACATTTTCTCCAGGTTGATTTGGTGCATGATGCCGTTACCGGGCGGGATCACATCGACGTTTTTAAAGGCTGTCTTGGTCCAGTTGATAAAGTGGAATCTGTCTTCGTTGCGTCTGTCTTCAACGGCGCGGTTTTTCTCGAAGGCATCCGCTTCAAAGCCGGGGTGTTCCACCGCCAGAGAGTGATCCACAATCAGCTGGGTCGGCACCACAGGGTTAACCTTGGCCGGATCGCCCCCCTTGTCGGCGATGGCATCACGCAGACCGGCCAAGTCAACCAGTGCTGTTTGGCCGAGAATGTCGTGACACACCACCCGCGCCGGGAACCAGGGGAAGTCCAGATCCCGTTTGCGTTCGATAATCTGTTCGAGGAAGTCGTTGAGCCTGCCGGGCTCGGCGCGGCGAACCAGGTTTTCGGCCAACACCCGTGAGGTGTAGGGCAATTTGGCATAGGCTCCGGGGCTGATGGCCTCGACTGCGGCGCGGGTATCGAAATACTCGAGGCTGGTGCCGGGCAGGGGAATTCGGTAATTGGTATTCATGAGTTCTGTCCACTGAGAAGCAACTGCAAAAAGAGCCGGGCCCCTGCTTACTTGGGTGCCCGCTCTTGCTCATTCATCTGGCGGCCCTTTGGCCGCCGCCGGGATCAACGCTCGCTGAGAGGCGTCACCTTGCGTGGCTCAACCCCAACATAGTCGGCACTCGGGCGGATAATGCGGTTGTTGGCGCGTTGCTCCATCACGTGCGCGGCCCAGCCGGTGAGGCGGGAGCAAACGAAGATGGGGGTAAACAGCTTGGTGGGGATCCCCATGAAGTGATAGGCACTGGCGTGGAAGAAGTCGGCGTTACAGAAGAGTTTCTTCTCTTCCCACATCAGGGCTTCACAGGCGACAGAAACGCGATAGAGGCGATCATCACCGTATTCCTGCGCCAGCTTTTCCGACCACTCTTTGATGATCACGTTGCGGGGGTCTGACTCGCGGTAGATGGCGTGACCAAAGCCCATGATCTTCTCTTTGCGCTCCAGCTTGCCCTTGAGCACTTCGCGGGCATGGTCTTCATCGCGCATATCCTGAATCAGCTCCATCGCCGCCTCGTTGGCGCCGCCGTGCAGAGGGCCGCGCAGTGAGCCAATGGCGCCCGTGATGCAGGAATGCATGTCAGACAGGGTAGAGGCGCAAACCCGGGCGGTGAAGGTAGAGGCGTTGAATTCGTGCTCGGCGTAGAGGATCAGTGACACATCCATAACCCGGGCATGCAGGGCAGATGGAGCTTCGCCGTGCAGCAGGTGCAGGAAGTGGGCGCCTATCTGGTCGTCATGGGTTTCTGTGTCTATACGCACGCCGTCATGGCTGTAGCGATACCAGTAACAGATGATGGAAGGAAATGCCGCCAGCAGACGGTCGGCCACTTCACTCTGCTCGGAGAAATCTTTTTCGGTTTCCAGGTTACCCAGCATGGAGCAACCGGTACGCATAACGTCCATAGGATGGGCATCGGCCGGGATCCGCTCCAGCACCTCTTTTAGTGCCTGTGGCAGGCCGCGCATGCCTTTGAGTTTCTGACGATAGGCCGCCAGTTGCGTTTCGGTGGGCAGTTCGCCGTAGAGGATCAGGTAGGCCACTTCCTCGAAGCTGACGTTTTCGGCCAGATCTTTGACGTCATAGCCGCGGTAGGTCAGGCCTGAGCCGGACTTACCGACTGTGCTCAGTGAAGTTTCGCCTGCGCTTTGGCCGCGTAATCCGGCGCCGCTCAGTTTCTTGTCAGTCATAATGCATTCCCTCTTCCGTTACACTCTTGTCAATTTTGTTGGCCAGCCATGGCTGGTCTGGTATGCGGTTGCCTTTTTCAGCGCTCTGGGGCGCTGTGTAGGGTGGCAACCCCGGGTGTTTCTTGGGGCAAACCCTGTAACCGGCGCATCTGCGCCGGTCAATCATCCCTGGATCCAGCCGTTACTTTTGGCTGAACAGCTCATCGAGCTTGGTTTCGTAGTGGTGGTAGCCGAGGAACTTATACAGCTCTTCACGGGTTTGCATGGCATCGACCACATTGCGTTGGTGACCGTCGGCCATCAGTGCCTGCATCACTTTCAGGGCGGCCAGGTTGGCGGCGCGGAAGGTGCTCAGTGGGTAGAGCACCATGTCGGCACCGGCTTCGGCCAGTTGTTCCTTGTTGAACAGTTCTGTCTTGCCAAATTCGGTCATGTTGGCCAGGATCGGGGCGTTGACGGCCGCCTTGAATCGACGGTACTGATCCAGCTCGGTCAGCGCCTCGGCAAAGATCATGTCGGCCCCTGCCTCGATATAGGCCTGGGCGCGTTCGATACCGGCATCCAGTCCTTCCACGGCAACCGCGTCTGTGCGGGCCATGATGACGAAGTTCTCATCTGTGCGGGCATCCACGGCAGCCTTGATACGGTCAACCATCTCTTCGGTGCTGACCACGGCCTTGTTGGGTCTGTGACCGCAGCGCTTCTGTGACACCTGATCTTCCATATGCACGGCGGCGACACCGGCCTTTTCAAACTCCTTGATGGTGCGGGCAATGTTGAAGGCGCCACCCCAACCTGTGTCTATGTCGACCAACAGCGGCAGTTCGGTGGCCGATGTGATACGGCCGGCATCGATCAGCACATCGTTCATTGAGGTCATGCCGAGATCCGGCAGGCCGTAAGAGGCGTTGGCGACACCGGCACCGGAAAGGTACAGGGCCTGAACACCGGATTGCTCGGCCATCAGGGCGAAATAGGCATTGGTGGTTCCCACGATTTGAAGTGGCTTGGCCTTGGCCAGAGCCTGGCGGAATCTGAGTCCTGCGCTGCGAGTCATCTGTTTGCTTCCTTATATTGAGTCCAGGGCGGCATGCTCCGCCTGAAGCTGTTTGAGTCTGAGTTCGGTATTGCGCCGTCCCTGCTCGATATGACGGCGCATCAGCAAGCCGGCCAGTTCGGCATCGCGCTGGGCTATGGCTTCGACTATGCGTCTGTGCTCGGCGATGGCTTTGACCGGGCGGTTCTTATTGGTGCATTGATAGCGATACATTCTCAGCAGGTGATATAAGCCGCCGATTAGGGTTTCTTGCAGGTGCTTGTTACCGCTGGCGCGGATGATCTGGTAGTGAAAGTCCACATCACCCTCTTCCTGAAAATAGGTATCGCCTTCTGCCAGCGCCGCTTCCTGACGGGCCAGCAGTTGCCATAACTGGCTGAGCTGCTCATCGGTTATCCGTTTGGCGGCCAGTTCACAGGCCATGGCTTCCAGCGTGCTGCGCAGTTCGTAGAGGTCGTTGAGCTCGGCCACTGTCATGGCGGCGACTCTGGCGCCCACATGGGGGATGCGTACTACCAAGCGCTGACGCTCGAGGATCTGCAAGGCCTCGCGGGTTGGACCGCGGCTGATACCGTACTTGAGTGCCAGCGCCTGTTCGTTGATCTTGCTGCCGGGGGCCAGCTCACCCTTGATGATGCTGGTTTGAATTTGCACCAGAATCTGATCCACCAGGGTACTGCTCTTCTCCGAAGTGGTTTTATCGACGCTGTTTTTGTCCAACACAGGTGCCTGAGTCACTGGTTAAGTTTTGCTCGATTGTTGACTATGGTTCGACATTAGATGTGATCTGGGTCATTGTCAACAATCTGCTTACCTAGACGTAAGTCTAATATTTTGTGGTATTTGCTCTTTAAGTTTTTACTAAACAAAGCCTTAGCTATTATTTTAAAACTTGCTGTTAGCATGGATTTACACTTGCCATTGCAACTATTGTCGACAATCTTGTTTTAAACAGTTTTCTTAATGGGCGACTGATAGAATGCTCCTTGTCAGCGGCAGACAAGGAAAAGAGGGGGAAGCTTGGTATCCGTAACAGTGTTTTCCTGACTGTGGGACGTTGAATAGGGAGAGTCGTCCGAGTGATGAGAGAGGCAAGAATGACAAGAGTGAAAAAAGTATGAGCGCAGAAATCATCAGCACAGCAAAACCGAATCGGATATTGATAAGCGCCTGTTTATTGGGGCAAGAGGTACGCTATGACGGTGGCCATAACCTGCTCAATGATGTCAGAGTGCAGCTATGGCAGGCCCAAGGACGGCTGGTGCCTTTCTGCCCCGAGTGCGCCGGTGGCTTGCCGACACCCAGAGCACCGGCCGAACAGATACAGGGACGAGTGCTGACCTGTGACGGTGAGGACGTGACCGAGGCCTTTGAGCTAGGCGCCGAGTTGGCACTGGCCAAGGCACAGCAACAGCAAGTGGTTGCTGCCATTCTCAAGGCCCGCAGTCCTTCCTGTGGCAAAGGCCGGGTTTACGATGGCAGTTTCTCCCGCCAACTTAAAGAGGGCGACGGCGTGACCGCCGCCTTGCTGATGCGCCATGGCATTCAAGTGTTCAGCGAGTTTGAGTTGGACGCCGTTGAGAAGTATCTGACTGAATGCGATAAAAGTGCTTGAGTCGAAATACTCAGTTTTAAAATAACAATGCCGGGCTTAGACCCGGCATTGCTGTGTCTTGGATAATCACTGTCAGTGGCTTTTTTGTGCCAGCTTACGGTAGTCGTCGGCAGGTTGGTATTCGGCCAGTAGTTGATCGATTTGGGCATCCTTTTGTTGCCAGATGTCATTGAGCCAACGCTGAAACTCGACCCTGTACTCTGGTTCGCTGAAGTAGCGAACAGAATCCACCTGCGGCACAGGCAGAGCCTCAATTCGCACCACGATTTTGTGCACTTTACCCTGCATCACTGCACCGAGAATATCCTTGGGAGCATCGGGATAAACCACAGTCACGTTCAACAAGGCATCAAATTGCTCGCCCATGGCCGACAGGGTAAAGGCGATGCCACCGGCTTTTGGCCGCAGCAGGTGTTTGTAGGGGGATTTTTGCCTTTGTCGTTTGTCTTCGGTGAAGCGACTGCCTTCCACATAGTTGATGATGGAAGTGGGCAAGTCTTTGAACTTTTCACAGGAGCGCCGGGTTGTTTGCAGATCCTTGCCCCTGAGCTTGGGGTTCTTCTTCAGCTTTTCCGGGCTGGTACGGTTCATAAAGGGCATGTCCAGCGCCCAGCAACCCAGGCCCATGATGGGAACATACAGCAGCTCTTTCTTGAGAAAGAATTTCAGCATGGGAATGTTGTTGCGCAGGATATAAGTCTGCGCGGCAATATCAAAGCCACTGAGGTGGTTACTGATCAGTAGATACCAACCATCCGGCTTGAGGCTTTCAAGCCCCTGCACATCCCATTCGACCTTGGCTATTAGGTGCAGTATACCGCCATTGCAACTGGCCCAGGCCCACATGAAATGGTTCATTAGCCGGGTCATGGCGATACGGCCACTCTTCCAGGGCAGCAACAATTTGAACAGGCCGCCGATACACACCAGCGAGCCCCAAACGGCGGTGTTAATGATCAGCAGGCTCAGGCTGAGAATAAACAGCACTGGCCCGGGCAGGAAGTGTAACATCAGGAGTCCCCTTGAGAATGGTTTGCCTTGGCGGCCAGTCGCTCCAACACCTCATCCTTTTGCTGCCAGAGGGCGTTCAGCCGCTCCTGGAAGGCTTGTTTGAACTGGCGATCATTGGCGTAGTCACCTCGCATCCCCGGGTCTATCTCCTTGACCTCCAAGTGGAGATAAACCTCGGGCAAACGGCCGCTGATATAGTCCCAAAAACTGGGGATCTTGCCGGGGTAGTAGATGGTGACATCCACCAGTTTATGGATCTGTTCGCCCATGGCCGACAACGCAAAGGCCATGCCGCCGGCCTTGGGTCTTAGCAGGTGTTTGAACGGTGAGTTTTGCTTCTGGTGCTTGCTGGGCTGAAAGCGGGTACCTTCGACAAAGTTCATCACGCTCACCGGCTTGTGCTTGAATTTGGCACAGGCCTTACGGGTAATTTCAATGTCTTTGCCCCTGAGTTTGGGGTTCTTTTTCAACTCGGCCGTGCTGTAACGTCGCATAAAGGGGAAATCCAGCGCCCACCAAGCCAGCCCAAGTACCGGGACGTAAATCAGCTCTTTTTTCAGGAAGAACTTGAGAAAAGGGATCCGCCGATTGAGCAGTCGCTGCAGGATCAGAATATCGACCCAGCTCTGGTGGTTGGCTACCACCATATACCACTCCTGCTCTGATAGCTCCGGAAGCTCATCTATATGCATCTTCAGCGGATGAAACAGCTTTTCTATGCCGCCGTTAACACTGATCCAGGCACTGGCGCAGATGTCCAGAAAGTGGCTGCATAGGCGTTGCAACGGCTTAATGGGAAGCAGTTTTAACAGGCTGCCCAGTAGAATTGGCAGGCTCCAAAACAGGGTGTTGATAACATAGCCGCTAAAGGCAAGACAACCTCGGATCAAGGACAACTTGGGCTCCCTCAGGATCATAAAAAAGAAAAATCGACCGACTATGTTAACCGCAGTCGCCACCAGGCTTCAATCTTAAGCTGGCGTTAACAGGGAGTTAGGGCCTGCTTACTTAACCCTGAAATAGTTGACTTAACCAATATCAGAGGCATAAGTTGCGCCATCTGTTCTTTGCTCTGTGTTGAAGATGACTTGCAATGCAGTGTCTTCCAGTATTTTTCTGAGCCTCTTTCAGTATGTTGCTTTGTGGTGAAACAGCGCCTGTATCTTCAAATCCCCGGCGCATTTTTGGTGGAAGACGGTTGACTGTCAAGCGCAACACTGATGGCGGTAAATGGGACAATCGGCGCCGTTATAGGCTAGGACGGCACGGTGATTATGGCTGGTTAATTGATAGTGGCTTGTAGGCCGGGCAAATACTTTGGTCCAGCTGCTTGACTCTGGAGCTTACTCCAAGCTTTACACTCCTTGGCAATAGCAAACGGCCCGGATAGTCACATTTGAGTTCCGCGGCATCATTTGAGCCATAGCGCGAGGCACAGTTATGAGTCATTCCTGTTGTGATCCCAAATCTACTCCCGAGACTGTGAAGGCGGGGGCTAAGGACCCGGCAAATTGCACAGATAGCCAGATAGCCGGTAATGCCGTTGGTCATTCCAACGAGCATTCTGGCTGTTATTCAGCTTGTTGCCATGATCATCATGAGTCCCATCAGGCCGACTCTGCTACTGAAATAAACACTGCCCGGCTTGCTCAAGGCGAGCAGCATCAGTGGCAAATCCTCGGTATGGATTGTGCCAGCTGTGCCCGTAAAGTCGAGACTGCTGTTTCCAGGGTGAGCGGTGTTTGCAGCGCCAGGGTGGTATTTGCCACCGAAAAGCTGCTGGTGGAACTGACGCCCGGCGTTTCGCCCCAAGGCATAGTCGATGCTGTGTCTGCGGCCGGCTTTAAACTTAAGCAGCAGACCCAAGCAGGTAAGGAAGGCTCAAAACCCGGCTCGGCGAGCCCGCTTGGCAAATACTGGCAACCCAAATACTGGCAACCTTTGTCACTGGCACTGTTAATGCTGCTGGCGGCTCTGGCGCCTGCGAGTATCAGCCCCGGCCTGTTCACTCTGGCTACAGTTTGGGGGTTGTTGCCTATTGCCCGCAAGGCCTGGGCCCTTATTCGCAGCGGCACCCCTTTTGCCATTGAAACCCTGATGACTGTTGCCGCCATAGGAGCCTTGTTACTGGGCGAAACGGCCGAGGCGGCCATGGTGTTGCTTCTGTTTATGCTCGGTGAGCAGCTCGAATCGTTTGCGGCCGGTCGCGCTCGCGCCGGAGTCAGCGCCTTGATGGCATTGGTGCCGGATAAGGCATTGAGGTTGCAAGATGGCCAGAGGCAAGAGGTGGCCGCCTCAGAGCTGCGCCCGGGCGATATTATAGAAGTTGCGCCTGGGGCGCGCCTACCTGCCGATGCCGAACTGCTTGATGCCTTGGCGGCATTTGATGAAAGTGCTCTGACAGGAGAATCTATCCCGGTAGAAAGGATTAAGGGCGAACGGGTCGCCGCCGGCTGCCTGGCAGCCGACAGGCTGGTAAAAATGCAAGTTGTCTCCGAGCCCGGCAGTAACGCCATAGACCGCATCCTGCATTTGATTGAAGAGGCCGAAGGGCAGAGAGCACCGATAGAGAGATTCATCGACAAATTCAGTCGCTGGTACACTCCAGCCATCATGCTGCTGGCCGTGATGACAGTGCTGTTGCCGCCTCTGCTGTACGCCGAACCTTGGGAGCAATGGATCTACCGTGGCCTGACACTGTTGTTGATAGGTTGCCCCTGCGCCTTGGTGATTTCGACGCCGGCGGCGGTAACCTCAGCGCTGGCGGCTGCAACCCGTCAGGGAGCCTTGATTAAGGGCGGCGCGGCATTGGAAGCACTGGCACATGTCGATACCGTCGCCTTCGATAAGACCGGCACCCTCACAGAAGGTAAACCTGAAGTCACCTTGGTGGAGAGCCTCACAGAGCAGGATGCGACCAAGTGGCTCAGGGTGGCCGCCGCCATTGAATTGGGCTCACACCATCCCCTGGCACTGGCGATAGTCAATCATGCCAAAGAGCAGCGGTTGGAATTGCCAGGCGCAGAAGCTATTCGGGCTTTACCCGGGATGGGCGTTGAAGGACGAGTCGATTCGCAAAACTGGCGACTGTTGGCCCCTTCAAGGCTGCCAAACCTAGCTCCTGAGTTGCTGCAACGCGTCACAGAACTGGAACAGCAGGGGCAAACCCTGGTGGTACTGTGTGATGCCGAGCGGGAGCTACTTCTTCCTGTGGCCATTATTGCCCTCAGGGATCAGCTGCGCGTCGAGGCCGCCGAAGCCATAGCCAAGCTACGCCGTCTTGGTATCGACAGCATAATGCTGACCGGTGACAACCCAAGAACCGCCAAGGCGATTGCCGAGGAGCTGGCCATCGATTGGCGCGCCGGGCTGCTGCCGGAAGATAAAGTTTCTGAGGTGGCGGCATTGGCCAAGCACCGTAATGTGGCCATGACAGGAGATGGAATTAACGATGCCCCGGCAATGAAGCGAGCCAGTATTGGTATTGCTATGGGCGGCGGAACCGATGCCGCGCTGGAAACCGCCGATGCGGCCCTGACCCATAATCAGTTGGGAGGGGTGGCGGCAATGATCCACTTGGCGAGGGCAACCCTGAGCAATATTCGCCAGAACATAGCTTTGGCGCTGGGGTTGAAGGCGATTTTTCTGGTGACCAGCTTGCTGGGGATCACCGGCCTCTGGCTGGCGGTGATGGCCGATACCGGCGCAACTGTGTTGGTAACCGCCAACGCCTTGAGACTGCTTAGAAAGCGCTACTGAAATGTATTGGTGTTGATAACAATAAAAAGAGGAAGGTACCCGTAGACCTGAGCACCTTCCTCTTTTAAATGGACTCAGGTCATGCCTTGGAGCATGCCATTAGGGTGTAGAGCTTGCCCTCAAAGGTATTGCTGCTGGGCCACACTGCAGTGTCTATCCGCTGAATATTGTTGAAGCCGCACTCGTTTAACAACTGCAGATATTCCTCATCTTGCCAAGCCTGCATCCGGCTGCCGAATCGCGTCACCTTGCCGTTTTCTTCAATCACCCAAAACAGTGTGGAACTGGTTTGGAGTGCCTCGTCCCAAGCATGCTCCGTCAGCAGCAGGTGGGGAGCATCGAGAAATAGGCCCTGTGAATGCCTTTGCCAGCTTGGCTCAGCCTGTCCCTGCCGTTTGACTTCATCAAAGCTGTGAACTTCCACAAGTAGTTTGCCATTCGGTATCAGCCAGTTTGCACAATGCTTGAGTAAGTTCTTGGCATCCGCTGCGCTGAAAACATTCAGCTCACCGAAGGTCATCATGATGAAGTCAAACTTCTTGGTCGGCCGGTAGCTTCTGACATCCTGCAGTTGATAGTCGATATCCAGTCCAGCCGCCTGCGCTTGTTGTTGGGCGTAGGTTATAGAGGCTGGTGAGAAGTCGACGCCGGTGCAGCAAAAGCCGCGTTTTGCCAACAATTGAGTGTAAAAGCCGGGGCCACAACCCAGATCCAGCACTTGTGCGCCAGGAGCCAGCTGGCTGTAGAGCCAATTCACCTGGCGCTCAATCACCGCCAGTTTTCTACTGGCCCAATCGTGCTCCTGGCAGAGGTGGTTTTTCAGCATTCGCTGGCTGAAATCGGCATTATTCCAGGGAATTTTGCTTTCGTTCGGCGACAGCCTTATTGGCAAATGTTGGCTGATTAGCTTATTGATATTCATACATTTCCTTGCTTTTCTAAAGCTTACTTGTGTATGCGGCCTGTCATTTTGGTAAAGTTGAACCACTGGCCGTTTTCGGCGGCCATCATCTCGCGATCCCGTACGGCATAAGGGTTGTCGCATGCCAACCACTCCTGCCATGCCTGGGTGCACTGCCCGCTCTCTTCGCACTGCTCCATCTGTAAAAATGCGCTCTGTTGCCAGAGTTGCATCCACCAGTCGACGGTGAAAAAGTTCATCCCAGGCTGCCACCAGGGGGCCAGCTCAGGGGCAACGCTTTGCTGCAGTGGAAAAGGCTTTTTCAGCCCGGGCACCACTATGGCGACCTGGCCGCCCGGCTTGATAAAAGGGGCGAGGTGGGTGTCAAAAAACGCTGAACTGGCACCAAAGTAGTGGTAGGCATCGATAGACAAGACAGCATCGAAACTGTTTTCTGCAAATGGGGCATGTCCCGGCCGCATCTGGGTTACGTCAAAGTTCACTGCCGTGATCTTGTCTTTCACGCCTGCGGCCTTGAATCTTGCCTGATTGTCTTCGGCCGCTATCCAAAGATCCATAGCGGTGACTTCGAGGTTGAAGGCCTTTGCCAGATAGATGGAGGTGATGCCTGTGCCACAGGCCAAGTCCAGCACCCGCATCCCTGGTTGCAGTTGCAGTGACCGGCAGACTTCTTCGGCCAGCAGCAGGGCGTTGGGACCCATCATGTTGCTGTTGATATAGTCACGGGAAAATAGTGTATTCATCTTTCTTTCCTCAACGGTTGTCCAGTTGGGCGCGCACATTGTGCAAGCCGGTCGTGGTTATGCGATAGGGCTGACCTTTGACAGATTTGATCAGTTTTTTGGCTTTGAGCTTTTTGAAAATGGCGAGGGTACAGTCGCAAAGAACAAGCCCTTCGCGGCTATAACATTCAACGGCTGTGACGCGACCTGAAGTGTCGCGGAAATAACAAATGCGTCCGCCTTTGGCGAGGACGTGCAGGGTACGTTGTTCCTGACGGGATATATTCATACTGGAAAAACTCGATAATCATCATGAGCAAAACGTGCGGGCACTTGTCAGTGTCCACCTTTGATTTATGCGCATTGATAATCAGACCGACCTTGGAAGGTCAGTTAACTGATTATCTGATGATTACAATCTCCAGCATCAATGCCTCAATGAGAGTTGAAAGTAGCTTTACCGCTCAATTTTTACCACTGAGGATGTTAGATGTAAATCAACCGCTTGGGGAACTGTGATTTTAGGCTGTTTTTTGTGCAGGGTTATAACGGCAATACTAGGTCACTGATGAAGCTCATGTTTTGAATTGAAAGGCGCTCAGGTAAACGTGGGTTTATTCGTTTATCTGAGCGCCTTTGCATATTTGCTGCTTGGTTCAACTCTTAGGTTAAGTCCAGTGGGAACTACTCCTCGATTTGTTGGTGGCGGGTGAGGTACATAAGTATCAGCATTATCAGTACCAGCAATCCGGTTCCCATCAAGAGGGCGTAATCTTCCAGCTGGAGTATGGAGTAGAGTACACCGTAGAGACTTGCCAACATGGCGGCAACTATCGCTCCTTGGCGCCGACTACCACTGGCGCTGGCAACATACAGCGGAATACTGAGCAGGGGAACCGCAGCTGCCACCAGATAAGCGGTTAAAAACAGCAGGTGTTCCGACAGCGACAGCAGTAATAGATAGAAGAGGCACATGGCACCACCCACCATCAGATACTGTACTGCGCTGAGGCGTGACTTGTTGCCCAGCTCGAAGATCAGCAGCAGTATGTAGGTCAGCAAAATAAAGAGTATGCCGTACTTGAGCGACCTTTCTATCTTGCCGTAGTGAGTCACGGGTTCGAACAGGGTGACACTGGCACTGATCTCGGTGAGATCCCGGCCATCACTGGCGCGGAACACCTGAGGGAAGTTGCGGCTCAGATGACTTATCTGCCAGTTGGCATCAAAACCTTCAGTGCTGAGATTACGGCTGGCGGGCAGGTAACCCTGAAAACTGGGATGTGGCCAATCGGCATGGATATCTATCTGGCTCAGTTCCGCCAGTGGCAGTACCTCCAAGCCCTCAGAACCTCTGAGGCTGAGCTGGAATGTCAGTTGGTATTCTCCTTGGCTCGGATCCAGCGCTATGGTGCGATGAAAGCCGCGGCTAAGGCCGCCTGTGTTATCCAGCCCTGTACCTGACATCAAGCTGGGCATGCCCTGCTCACCAGCCAGATTAAAACGACTGACAGTCTCAATAGCCTGGTTGGCTGAAACGCCGAACACCAAGCGGGCCTGGTTATAGTCAAAGCCGAGTAGCCCTGGGATATTTATTTTAGGCAGTTCGAAGTCGGCCCGGCCTTTGACTTGGCCCAGATACACGAGTGACTGATAGATGCCGCGATGGCGGAATTCATGTTTAAGACCGGCATCGAGCGTCATGCCTTTGGGCAGGATCAAGAGTTCATCGCTGTAGACCTGACGACTGCGGTGTTGTTTGCCGTCGATATTGCTGTCGGAGATCACTTCGTAGCGAAATGGCAGTACCAAAACCGGACCGGCCAAGGTTTGGGCATCGCCCCAGGTATGGCCGATCTCACGCACCACTTGGCGATAGAGGCTTTCTCTGTCCTGGCTGAGATCCTGGATCATTCCAAGTGGGATCAATGACAACAGACCCACCATGGCCACCGCAAATAGCTTAAGAGTTAATTTGGATTTGAGTTGAGGCAGCGACGTGTGACCATTTTGTTTCTTCATTAGGCTTTTCAGCAGTAGATAAGCCCCGAAACCTATGGCTCCAAGCAAGGTCAGCGCTATTAGTATGAGGATAACTTGAAATATCATGAGGTATGTTCCTTTAACCTACTCGTTGCAGCATTAAAGCAGATTTGGCTGGAGATATCATGACAAGTCACTGATCAATAGTGGCAAAATTATGCCTATACCAAATTGGAGAAATATTGAATTAGGTTTACTTGAATAACGCCGACAAGTGAATGGTTTTACTGTCACATTTATTGTGACAATGTGGTCATGATTGAATCATCTATAATGAGTGTGAATCGATGCTGCAGTCATTTAAAATAACCGACCATGTGAATTGGTATGATGACTCTTATGAAGTACTTCTCTAAAGCTTGTTGGTTGCCGATTTTTTTCAGTCTGCCCCTGCATGCTGAACTGGCCGATTTTGACGACTATGGGCCGCTCAGGGTTTATGCCCAGTCTCCTCTGCAGTCCAGCAGTTTGACCCCCATGTTGCGTTCGGGCTTTTCCATGGCAAAGGGACAAAAAGAGTGGTATCTGACCGGTAATATGGCCAGCGTCTGGGCCGAGACAGAAGATTATCTGGCTGACTATTATCACAACTCTTTAACCGGTGGTCTCAAGTGGCAAATCGATGACCGTTGGATGTTGGACGCCAACTATACTTGGCGTTTCAGTGGTAACAACCATTTGGATTCACTGACAATGTGGTTTCACGATGCTTTCGGTTTTGATCAGAATGGTCGTGACCATCAGCCACGAAATCAGAATCAGATCTACTCCAAGCAACATAATGTGAATATCAGCGATTTTGGTGGTGAGACCCTAAACAATGCCTTCAACATTTATCTCGGGTATCAGTTGCTGCAGAATGAGCACCATGGCCTGTCTGTTGGGGGGAGCCTGTATTACAACTATGTGGGCTCGGGGCCTTTCGCCAATGAAAACTTTGAGCAGGCGTTGCAGCTGAATTACAGCTATCGCAACGGACGGCATAATTTCCATTCAACACTTGGCTTGAGTTTCCGTGAGGACGAAGAGGTACTGTCGGACATGCCTTATAAGTCCAATGCTTTGATGCTTGGGCTGGGTTATGAATATCGTGTTGGTCGTCATGGCTGGATGCTGGAGTATCACAGGT
Organism: Shewanella sp. MSW; assembly: GCF_007636515.1. Classification (NCBI taxonomy): domain Bacteria; kingdom Pseudomonadati; phylum Pseudomonadota; class Gammaproteobacteria; order Alteromonadales; family Shewanellaceae; genus Shewanella; species Shewanella sp. MSW. The sequence goes on along the minus strand of NZ_LVDR01000006.1, from coordinate 20,675 downwards.
ACGAAGGAATGACAGAAGCGGATGATGACTTCTCTGAAGCTTCAAATGAAGCTGTGCTGGGCTACCGCTATTATCTGGATCGCAGTGCTATAGAATTCACTGTGATTGAAAACTTCCTCAACATGGATAACAGCACGGATATCGCCTTTACTTTGGGCTATCGGCATATGCTTTAATTTAGCTGTGTTGAAACATAAGGCCGCTCATGAGCGGCCTTATCTATTTTGGGGTGAGATGGGTTACTCAGCCTGCTCAGCTTTGGCTTCCAGCGCTTCGACTCTGGCTTGCAGGGCTTCCAATTTTTCCCTGGTTTTCAGTAACACGTGTTGCTGCACTTCAAACTCTTCCCGGGAGACCAGATCCAGCTTCAGCAATTGGTGTTGCAGTACTTGCTTGCTGCGTTCTTCAAACTCACCGGCAAATTGCTTCAGCCCAGAAGGCAGGTTTTCGCTCAGCTGTTTGGCCATTTCTTCGATTTTCTTGGGGTTGATCATCTCTTTAATCCACTGGCAAGGTTTTAACTGATTGTAACTTATAGGCTGCATTGAACCCAAGGCTAACCTAAGGAAGATGCGAACCCGTCCCATGAGTGCTCTGCTTTGGCTTACAGACCTGGAAGCAAGAATTGGAGCTCAGCAAATGGCCCAGGTCCTTTGCCAGAAGTTTCCCTAACGGGATTTGGGGGCTGTCTCCGGCATTGATTCTGGTATGATCCCTGCCTCTAGAGTGTCCTTGTGTGAGATATCGATAACCCATGAAACTTAATCCTGCCCAGAATGAAGCCGTCCATTATGTTTCCGGTCCCTGCCTGGTATTGGCTGGCGCCGGTAGTGGCAAGACCCGGGTTATCATCAACAAAATAGCCCACCTGGTGCAGAAGTGTGGTTATCAGGCCAAGCATATTGCCGCAGTGACCTTTACCAATAAGGCTGCGCGGGAGATGAAAGAGCGGGTGGCTCAATCCATGGGCCGCAAGGAAGCCAGGGGACTGTGGATTTCTACCTTTCATACTCTGGGGCTGGAAATTATCAAGCGTGAACACAAGACATTGGGCCTCAAGGCCGGCTTTTCTTTGTTCGATGATCAGGACACCTTGGCGCTACTCAAGGAATTAACCCAGGACGAGCTGCAGGAGGATAAAGATCTGCTGCGGGCGCTGGCGACCATGATCTCCAATTGGAAGGGGGGCTTGGTGATCCCGGATCACGCCCGCAAGATAGCCAAGGGTGAACAGGAGCAACTGTTTGCACTCTTGTATCAACGTTATGCCCAGCATATGAAGGCTTACAATGCGTTGGACTTTGACGACCTTATTCTGTTGCCAACCCTATTGCTGCGGCATAACACCGATGTCAGGGCCCGTTGGCAGGCACGGATCCGTTACCTGCTGGTGGATGAATATCAGGATACCAACACCAGCCAGTATGAACTGGTTAAATTGCTGGTGGGTGAGCGGGCGCGTTTTACTGTCGTGGGCGATGACGACCAGTCTATCTACTCCTGGCGCGGTGCCAAGCCGCAAAACCTGGTGCTGCTGGGTAAAGATTTTCCCGAGCTCAAGCTTATCAAGCTGGAACAAAACTATCGCTCCAGTCAGCGAATATTGCGGGCGGCCAATATTCTGATCGCCAACAACCCCCATGTGTATGATAAATCGCTGTTCAGTGAGCTGGCCTATGGCGAGCCGCTGCGGGTACTGTTTGCCGCCAACGAAGAGCAGGAAGCGGAGCGGGTAGTGGCTGAAATCATTCGTCACAAGTTTATGGGCAAGACCAGCTATGGGGAATACGCCATTCTCTATCGCGGGAATCACCAGTCCCGCTTGCTGGAACGGGCGCTGATGACCAACCGTATCCCCTATAAGCTCAGCGGTGGCACCTCATTCTTTGCCAGAGCCGAAATCAAGGACATCATGGCCTATCTGCGCTTGGTGGTGAATCCGGATGACGATAACGCTTTCCTGCGTATCGTTAACCTGCCCAAGCGCGGGATTGGCCCGGCAACCCTGGAAAAACTCGGGAATTTTGCCAATCAGAAACATATCTCCATGTTCGAGGCGATTTTTGCTCCTGAATTGAATCATCATCTGCCTCCGGCGGCCATGGGATCACTGTATGAGTTTGGTCGCTTCATCGTCGATACCGGTGAAATAGCTCAGCGCGGTGAGGGCGTTGATGCCATCAAGCAGTTGATCCGCAAGATCAACTACGAAGATTATCTCTATGAGACCAGCACCAGCGCCAAGGCCGCCGAGATGCGGATGAAGAACATCTCCGAACTGTATCGCTGGGTGACCGAGATGCTGGCCGGTGACGATCTGGATGAGCCCATGAGCCTGCCTGAAGTGGTCAATAGGCTTACGCTCAGAGACATGATGGAAAGAAACAATGAGGATGAGAGCGGCGATCAGGTGCAATTGATGACGCTGCACGCCTCCAAGGGGCTGGAGTTCCCCTATGTGTTTATGGTGGGAGTGGAAGAGCGGATTTTGCCGCATCAAACCAGTATAGATGAAGACAATGTCGATGAAGAGCGGCGTCTGGCTTATGTTGGCATCACTCGGGCTCAAAAGGAACTGTGGTTTATGCTCTGTCGTGAGCGACGTCAATTCGGTGAAACCATGCGTTGCGAACCCAGCCGCTTCTTGATGGAACTGCCTCAGGACGACCTTATCTGGGAAAACCGCAAGCCGCAGCAGAGTGAGCAGCAAAGGATGGAAACCGGCAAGGCCAATATCGCCAACCTACGGGATATGTTCAAGAAGTAAGGGTTAGAGCCGGTTTCAAAACACGGCTTAGGCGCAAACTTGGGTTGCCGTATCTATGGTTTCGGTGCTGTTACCTTTGCTGCCGGCGGCGCTCAAGCGACTCCCAAGAGCTTGTCCCTGGCCTGAGTTAAAGCCCATTTGTGCCAGTTGCTGCTTTTGCTCTTGGGTGTTGACGCCATCCAATACCAATTCGAGTTCCAATGCGCCTGCACTTAGGTTTATTGCTTTGAGTAAACGTCTATGATGTGGGCTTTGCAGATGCGAGACTAAGCTGGCATCCAGTCTCAGCACATTCACCGGCAGAAAAGATAGGCTGACCAAAGGGCTGTAACCACTGCCATAGCCTGTGATCCCCAGAGTGACCTGCAAGCGTTTAAGTACCTCAAAGCCGTTAATATGGCTTTCCAGATCCCGGGCCAAAGCTTGTTCGTTGAAGAACAAACATAGGTCGGTAAGTGTGAACTGGCAGTTTCTCAGGCAGTTTTTCAGGCTGCGAAGTGCATGTTTATGCTTGAGGTGCTGGCTACATATGGCCAGATGTAACTTGGTGCCTGAATTGAGTTGCAGCTTGGGAAGTTCACTGTTCAGCGCTTCTATTGCGTATCTGTCCAGCTCCAGCTGTAAGTTGGCTTGCTCTGCCAAGTTGGCAAGCTGTTGTTGTTTGATTTTACCGTGTTGTGGATGGGGCCAATACAGACGCACATCCAGGGCTTGAAGCTGCCCTGTCTTGAGGTCTTGCACCGGAAAGTAACTGAGCTGGATTTGCTGGGTATCCAGGGCGGTTCTCAACTCATTTTCCAGGCTTACGTCCTGCATCAATTGCTGATGGGATTTTTCATCAAATACCACATAGCAACCCTTGCCGCGGGTTTTGGCCATGTACATGGCGGTGTCGGCATCTCGCAGAATGGACTCACTGGTGTCATCCCTGTGATGGCCGCTGACGGCTATGCCGATACTGGCGCCTGAGTTGAACTGTTTATCGGCCAGCTCATAAGGGCGTGACAGTTCTTTGAGGATCCGCTCGGCGACTTCTTTGGCATCGTCGGTTGTGCGTAACCCGTCCAGCAAAATCACAAATTCATCCCCGCCCAGACGGGCGAGAGTGTCATTGTCGCGAATACAAAACTTCAGGCGAATGGCGGTCTCCACCAGAAACTTGTCGCCTTCCAGATGCCCCAGGGTATCGTTAATCAATTTGAAACGGTCGAGATCGACGAACAAGAGTGCGAATTTATCTTGTAGATGACGGCGATTATGTTTAACTGCCTGGTTCAATCGTTCCATAAACATCAGCCTATTGGGTAGACCCGTCAGGCCATCATGTTTGGCGTCGTGTAGCAGTTGCTGCTCGGCCTTACGGCGCTGGCAGATCTCTTTCTGTAACTCTTGGTTGGTGGTGGCCAGTTCACGGGTGCGTTCCAGAATCTTTTCTTCCAGTGCTTCTTTGCTACGTTTCAGCGCCTCTGTCGCCAGCTTACGTTCGATGGCCGTGGCGATATGCTGCGACACAAAAGTCAGCAGCTCAAGATCCTTGAACTGGTAGTTCTGATGCATGCTGAAACTATAGATAGTCAGGGCACCGGCAATTTTGTCCTGAATAAATAACGGCACGCCGATCCACTGGTGCATGTTCTGTGTTTGATTCAGTTCAGGTGCCTTGCTGTAAATCTCTTTGGTGCACACCAGAGATTGGATATCGCTTTGATCCAGCAACACAGGACGTTTTAACCTGAGTAGGTATTCCACCAGTCCATCCATCAAGGGGCGACACTTGGGGGCGGTATCATTGAGTTGAGAAACATAGAAGGGAAAGTGCAGCTCAGTTGCGGTTTCATCCAGCAAGGCGATGTAACAGTTGTTGGCTGGTAGCAAATGGCAGAGAACCCGGTGCAGCTCGGTATAAAACTCGCGATCATCCAAGTTGGAGGAAGACAGTTCGGTTATCTCAAACAGGGACTTTTGTAGTCTCTCGGCTCGGCGTCTCTCATAAACTTCCTGTTTTAATCTACCATAGGCCTGGCTCAGCTCCTGGGTTCTTTGGCTGATGGCTTGTTCAAGTTGCTCATGATGCCGCAACCGTTCCATGACTCCTGCGATGTGATGACTAATAAAAGCCATTAATTCAAACTCCATCTCGCCGTAGGAACTGGCTGGGTTGTAGCTTTGCACCACCAAGACACCAATAGCTCTGTCATTTTGTATTATGGGTACTCCAAGCCACTGATGACAGGATGACCCTAGAGCTATGATTTCGCCGGCATCGGCCAGTTGTTTTGCCTTATGTTCGTCACAAAGCAGGGGGGTGGCAGTTCGCAACACATAGCCGGTAAGGCCTTGCGTTAAAAGTTGGGATAACTCTTGTCCTGGATAGAGTTCGGAAGGGTGGGAGTCTTTTTCATCGGAGAAAAATGGTAGCTCAAGATGTTGTTTCTGGGCATCAAGCAGAGAGATATAAAAGTTGTCGGCAGGGATCAGTTGCTTAAGACATAGATGCATGCCCTGATAGAAGCCCTCCATAGAGGTAGCCTTGTTGGCAATATTGGAGATTTCCAGCAGTGCATTTTGGGTGGCTTCGGCTCGTTTATATTTGGCCGCCAGACGTTTGAGTCTGGCAACTCGTTTTTTCAGTCTTGAGATTTCCAGAGCCGAATTCTGATGGAAAGCGTCATCCCTAAACATGTTATCCGCCGAGGAACAAAATGATAATAGCTTTGTATGGTTTTTAATCAAAGGATAGAAATAACATGAAACATAGTATTATCCAAGTCAATTTTTTGGCTGGTGTCGGATATTTGTTGTACTGTTTCAGTCAAAACTTGAGCAAACAACCGAAAAAAAGCAAATCAGGTGTAGACGTGGGGGGGAAATCCACCTACTATATGCGGCGCTGACACGGCGGGCGCCCATAGCTCAGCTGGATAGAGCGCACCCCTCCGGAGGGTGAGGCCGAGGGTTCGAATCCTTCTGGGCGCACCAGTTTGATTCAAGCGTGCCAGTCAGTGAAAGAAATATCAGTGGTGATTGTAGCTCAGTTGGTAGAGCCCCGGATTGTGATTCCGGTTGTCGTGGGTTCAAGTCCCATCAGTCACCCCACTTCTTTCGTGAAGCGAGTCGGCTTCAAATCTTACGGTGATTAGCGCAGCCTGGTAGCGCATCCCGGTTTGGGAACCAGAGTGGAGCAGGGGGTGACCCTCTTTCTATCAAGGTACCCAACAAAGCAATATTTCGGTGATTAGCGCAGCCTGGTAGCGCATCCCGGTTTGGGAACCAGAGTGGAGCAGAGGGTGACCCTCTTCCTATCAAGGTACCCAATAAAGCAATATTTCGGTGATTAGCGCAGCCTGGTAGCGCATCCCGGTTTGGGAACCAGAGTGGAGCAGAGGGTGACCCTCTTCCTATCAAGGTACCCAATAAAGCAATATTTCGGTGATTAGCGCAGCCTGGTAGCGCATCTGCTTTGGGAGCAGAGGGTCAGAGGTTCGAATCCTCTATCACCGACCAAATTTGATTTATCTGACTTTACGTCGGGTAAAAGCTGGAAAGTATTCAGCAACGCAGTATTTCGGTGATTAGCGCAGCCTGGTAGCGCATCTGCTTTGGGAGCAGAGGGTCAGAGGTTCGAATCCTCTATCACCGACCAAAACATTTAAGCCCCTGAGAAATCAGGGGCTTTTTGTTTTTATCTTCATAGTTTCGAGCTTGTGATGACCTTAAAGATATTCTCATGGGTACAAGTGGAATTCAGTGATTAGCGCAGCCTGGTAGCGTATCCTGACTTGGAAACCAGAGTGGAGCAGAGGGTCAGAGGTTCGAATCCTCTATCACCGACCAAAACACTTAAGCTATTGAGAAATCAGGGGCTTTTTTTTTTAGCATTCAAAGCCTTCCTGTTTTTATCCTCAAGGTGCGCGAGTATCTTGGAGCTTCCCTGTTTCGACGGCTTAGCCTAAAACAAAGGCTCCCCGAAGGGAGCCCTATATCTGTTACTCAACATTCACAGGTGGTGAAATAAAGCCTTGGTATGCTTGGGTCTTGAGTGGTGTAAAGCGCTCCAATTGCGCTTTTTCCTGGATGCCTGTCACTATCACATCGATTTCCAATCCTCGGGCTACGTTGACCAATGCCCGGCACAATTCGCTGTTGTGCTGATTTTCATCATATTGAGCAAAGGATTGGTCCAGCTTGACATAAGCCGGCCGCAGGCTTTGCAGATAAGACATGGAGCCGAACTGACGGCCGAAGTGGTCTATCCCTATGCTGGCGCCATTGTCGCGAATTATGGTGCACAGCGCCTGGCAGGCGTCAATATCGGTATAGATGGCGGCTTCAGGTAACTCAAAGGCCAAACGACTTGCGTGGCGGCTGTTACGCAGGAAGTGATTGAGCCATTCGTGGAACTTGGGATCGCTGATGCTGTGATGGGTCAGGTTAACCGCAATGGCTTCGGCATTCTTCTCCAACAACTCATCTTCACTGATCTTTTCAATCAGGCAGCGGTCGAGCAAGCTACCCAGAGACAAAAGCTCGACATAAGGCATGAACTGGCCTGCATGCACCAGTTTGTCACCTATTTGCAACTGACAGAAAAGTTCCCGCTGCAGTATATTGTCAGACCCTTGATAGTGCACAGCTTGCCAACGGAAACGGAATTGTTTGCGGTTAATTGCGTCGGTAAGCTTATCGCGCCACTGCTCACGACTGAACAACTGCTGTTCGTTGGTCTCCAACCAGTGATAAACCTTGCCTTCCTTGAGGGCGATTTGCAGGGCGTTATCCGAGCGCGCCAGCAGCTCGGAACTGGTCATCTGCCCGATACGTTCGGCAATACCTATGGCGTAATCTTCATTGGGCTTACAACCCGCCTTGACCATTTCCTGGTTGGTTGTACGGATCAGGGTTTGTAGATACTTACTCAATTGTTCACGTTCAACATTGGTGATCAAGAAAGCAAATTCATAGGCGGCGATACGGGCAATGACAGATTCACAGATTTCGCCCAACTCATGCTGCAGTTTTTCTGAAAGCAGCTTGATGGTTTCGTCCCGTACCTGATAGCCATACTTGCTGTGGACTTCTTCGAGCCAGTCGAACTTGACCATCATCAGAGCGCCGCTGCCGGGTTCACCTAGCCAACCGCCAACGCGGCCCATCATATACTGACGATTAGGCAGGTTGGATACCTGATCCACCAGATTCTTTTTCCTGAGTGCAGTGACTTCTTCATCCAGAGAACTGAAAATTTTCTTCAGCTGGGCTGACATGCTGTTAAAGGCGTTGACTACATCCCTGAGTTCCAGGGTTTTAGGCAGCGGCATATCCGGGCCAAATTCCCGTTTGGCAATGCTTTTAGCGTGTTCGGCAATGGAGTGCAGCGGGCTGAGGATCCATGTCAGGCCCAGGCGTGCAAACAATATGGCGACCAAAAATAGAATTGAAAAGGCTATTAAGGTATGGCTCATAATGCGCCACAGTTCGTGGTAACCAAACCCAGGGTGTGCGGTAATTTCCAGTTTGGCCAGTTGCAGCCAACCTGAAGTAATGGTGCTTTCTTTACGCAAAGGGGTAAAGATCCCCAGATTGATAAACCATTGGGGAACATCTTCGATGCGGATATTGTTATTCCAGACCTGCTGTTTGCCATCAACCAGCCAAGTTAGCTTCACCTGTTGGTAATAGCCTCCCTCGAAGATGACATTAACCATGGTTTCTGCGGTGGCGAGATCACCGGCCTCCAGTGATGGAACCAACATCAATCCCAATGAATGGCTGACATTATTGAGGTCCGACTCCATCTGCTCGGTTAGAAAGTTCTGGGTCTCATTGAATTGCACATAGCCCACACTGGCGACAACCAAGAGAAACAGCCCAAACAGTAACGAGTATATCTGTCGAAACAGTGTCATTGCTGTAGCTACTCCAGTTTTAATTTTGGCTGACGCAAGCGATCAGCCCCTAATCTGTGTCTCAGATCATTCCACTTTTCCAAGCGAGCGGATGATCCTGCTAATACACCGCGTCCTTTCTCTTTGTTTAGCCACAATTGTTTACCGTTAAAGCTGTATACCGGGATCAGATCTCCACGTTGTGTTGCCGGTTTGAGCTCGCGGTCCAGATTGTCCAGAATAAGAGGGACAGAGGAGGGCGTCTCATAATAGGCCAGCACCATATGGTACTGATTAACACTGGTTGCTTTAACCATAGTGATGCGCATCTTGTCTTCAGGGATGCCCAACTGCAGCAGTGTGAAGTATTTGGCGATGGAGAAGTCTTCACAGTCACCGCCATTTACTCCGATAAACTCCAAAGGGGTGGCCCAGTAATTAGCCATCCCCCAGAGTTTGCTATCATCTACAAAGCGAAACAGGTTAAAGAAGTTGTTTACCTTGGTGATTTTTCCCATATCGTCCAACCCTTGCGCCTCGTCCAGTATCTTGAACCAGGCTCTGGCCCTGAGGCCTGCCCGCTCGCCATAACGTGATTCCAGCGTTTTGGTAATGCTGTTGGCGTCTAGCTGTTGGGTGGATGCGGCGTACAGGCATGACACGGCCAGAGTCGATGCCAGTACTGTGTAATGGCAGACCCTTCTGAGCAGTGAATACTGGTTGAGCCTGCCTGTCATATGGGGATATCAAGGTCCTATTTCACTTCTTGATCCACAGTGTAGATGTTCCACTTCATATCGGCCATAGTATCCTCGCCTGTTACCTCGGCGATAACCCGGCGGTTACGTTTGTGGGCCAACTGAGTGTCTGTTGGATCTACAGGTTTATCGTAGCTGTAACCTACTGCGGTTAGTCTATCGGCGGTAATGCCGAATTGATCTTTCAGCACTTTGGTTACGGCATTTGCCCGATTTTGCGATAGCTTCAGGTTGTGATCATAGCTACCGGTACGGCTACAGTGCCCTTCGATGGTCACCTTGGTGCTGGGATATTGCTTCATAAAGTCAGCAATGACACCAATTTGATCATAATACTGAGGATCTATGTAGAAGGAATCGTTGGCAAAAAGTATCTTCAACTCGGAGCGTTCATTGATAGGCTTGATCTTACCACAACCATAGTTATCAATGTTGGCACCTTCGACAGTGCCTGAGCAGCGTTCACGGGCTTCAATAACACCGTCTCTGTCATGATCATTGAGGTCGTTGACCTGAGCCGTCGGTTGATCCATGGATACAGTGTCACGCATTGAGCAACCCGCCAGTATGGCGACGCTAAGCAGAGTGATAAAGAGTTTCATTATTTAACTCCTCCTTCATATTCACGCTCCCCTTTCCATACATCGGGGCGAGTGACTCTAAGCGAGTCGAGTAGTTGTCCTGTGGCATTGAGTACGCGGTATTTGGCAATCACTTCGTCATACTCGGCGGTCAGATAGTCTTTCCTGGCTTCAAACAGTTCATTCTCGGTATCCAGCAAGTCGAGCAGGGTACGCTGACCCAGGTTGAATTGCTGTGAGTAGGCGACTTGAGTGTCCTTGGCTGCAATGACATGATCGCGAATATATTGCTTCTGTGGTCCCAGGAACTCGTATGCGTTCCAGGCAAGGTTGGCGCCTTCAACCACTTCACGATAGGCGCGCTCACGGATCTCCTTCGCTTCACCTATCTTGTAGCTGGCTTCTTTTTCACGGGCTAAATCACGGCCACCAGCGAACAGGTTGTAACGCACTCTCACCATGGCAAGAATGTCATTGTTGTGGCCACCGACATTTTGGCTGGCGATCCGGCTAAAGCCGTCTTCACCGTCCAGGTTGTTGTTCATGTTACCTTCTACTTCCAGCGTGATCTTGGGGTAGTAGTTGGATTGAGCCGAAGACTTCTCATATTCGGCGGCGCGGATATCACTGGCGGCCGATTTGAGAATGGGATGGTGCTCCTGGGCCATCTTGATACTGGAGTCTACGTCCGCCGGCAACATATCGGCATCCGGAACCGGTACTATCAGGTCTTCCGGTTGCTGATGAGTAATGCGGAAAAACTGACTCTTGGCATCGAGGAAGTTATTGCGTGCAGACACTACGTTGGCATTGGCGCGAGCTAGACGACCTGTGATTTGCGACAGATCCGCGGTAGAGCCCAAGCCCGAATCGGTACGTTGCTTGATCTGCTCGTAGATGTCCTGGTGGCTCTTGAGGTTTTTCTCTGCCAGCGTCAACACCTGCTCGCTACGTATATAGTTGATATAGACCTTGGCAACATCCAGCGCCATATCTTCAGCAGCGGCAAACAGCGCCCATTGATCGGCACTGGCTTCGAAGCTGTATCTGTCGACTTCACTGCTGGTAAAGAAGCCGTCGAACAGCATCTGCTTGATGCTGACACCGAATTCGCCCCGTTTTAGTTCAATTTCATCATCCGTGGTGCCGGCCAAACGGCGGCGGGTAGCCGGACTGTCTGTGTATTCATAGCCATAACCACCGGTAATATCTACCGTTGGCATGTAACCGGCTATCGCCTGGTTTACCTGCTCTTCACGAGCTTTGAAACGGTTAAAGGCAAGTCGTAGTTCCGGGTTGGTATCCAATGTTTGCGCTACGGCTTGTTCCAGGGTCTGACTAAACCCTGCCGTGGGCAACATCAGCCCGGTAATCGCCAGTGCCAAGGCACTGGGTTTCACCAGCCGAGTAACTTTCTTGTTCATGCTAAACCCTCCAGGTTTATTGTGACTATGAGCCTAGCGTTCTCTTAACGCTGTTTCTTTGGCTCTTAGAATGGGATTAAGTATGTACTCAAGGACAGTTCTTTTCCCGGTAATTACGTCAACAGAGGTCAACATGCCGGGAATAATGGGCATCTCAGTGCCATCGTCTTTAATTAAGCTGGACTCTTCGGTCCGCACTTTTACCAAATAAAAGCTGTTGCCCTCTTCATCCTGAGTGGTGTCTGCACTTATCTGTTCCACAGTGCCTTTTAATCCGCCGTAACGGGTAAAATCATAGGCAGTAACTTTAACTATGGCGGGCAGCCCCGGATGCAGGAAAGCGATATCCTTTGGCAAAATTCGGGTTTCGATCAGCAGTTGGTCTTCGGAAGGGACTATCTCCATAATATCGATACCAGGTTGGACTACTCCTCCAAGTGTGTTGATATTTATGGTTTTAATGGTTCCGTTGACCGGTGAGGTGATAACGGCTTTGCTGACTTTATCCTTGGTGCCTACCTGGGCTTCATTCATGCGTGCCAGCTTGGCCTGCATCTCATTCAGTTGTGCGCGGGAATCGGCGGCATAAACCAATACCGCTTCCCGACGTTTGAGAATCGCCTCATCCATGTTGGCCTTGAGCTTGGGGCGCATCACCCTGAGGGTCGCCAGCTCGCCTTGAATGTCGTTAACTGTACGTTCCAGTTTCAAGAGTTCCACCTCGGGCACTATGCCTTTTTGTGCCAAAGGTTTGGTCAGTTCCAGTTCACGGCTGACCAAGCGGTAACTGGTACTCAAGGTGCCGATTTTCGAGGTTAACTCTTCGGTTTCCTGTTGCCGCTGTTGAATTTGTCTTGCCTGGATCTCCACTTGGTTGCTGAGGTTATCCAGGCGTCCGGCGTATTCTTCCTGCTGGCGCCTGACCAGTTCGGGTTCTTTTTCTGTCAACTCGGCAGGAAATACCAGCGGGATCTTGGTGATTTTTAGCTGTTCGCGCCAGTCGTTGGTCATATCCGAGATAAAGATGCTATTCAGTTCGGCCTGAAGGCGAATAACATTGGCCTGCAGGCTATAGACCTCTTGCTCCTGCTGGGCGGCATCGGAACGAAAACGGGTATCGTCTATGCGTACCAAGGGCTCACCTTGTTTGACCAGCATGCCTTCCTGAACGTACATCTCTTTCAAAATGCCGCCATCCAGACTTTGGATGACCTGAACCTGGGAAGAGGGGATCACTTTACCCGTGCCTTTGGTAACTCGGTCGAGGGATGCAAAATAGGCCCAGGTGAGGAAGCAGAGTATCATCGCCGCCAGCGACCAGATAATCAATCTGTGGCTGGTGGGTGCATCTGTCATCATGGCGCCGTAGACATCGTCTACCATTTCCAAGTCATCAGAAGTCAGGTGCTTATTCATATTACTTGCCTCCTGCCATCAGCCCTTGGTTGAGCTTTTCGAGCACCTTGTCTTTGGGACCATCGGCAATGATGTGGCCTCTATCCATCACTATGATGCGATCTACCAGATTCAGCAGGTGCATCTTATGGGTGATGATCAGTAAGGTTCTGTCGCGGCTGACATTATGCATCGAGCGCATGAATTGCTTCTCGGCTCTGGCATCCAAGCTGGCTGTGGGTTCATCCATCAACAGCACTGGTGGGTCATTGAGTATGGCTCTGGCCAAGGCCACTGTTTGACGCTGTCCTCTGGACAGCGAATGGCCGCCTTCACCTACCTGTTGATCCAGGCCTTCTGATTCCAAGTCGGTAAACAGGTTGACTCCGGAGAGCTGTACGGCTCGGATCAACTGATGTTCTGTGACCTGACGGGTGCCGAAGAGAATATTGTCCCGAACCGAACCGTGGAACAGGGTGACATCCTGTGGCAGATAGCCGAAGTTACGGCGTAGATCGCTCGGGTGGATCTGGGCGCTATCTATGCCATCGTATCTTAGGCTACCGTTGCTGGGTTTAAACAGTCCAACCAACAGCTTGGCCAGAGTACTCTTGCCGCTGCCGTTACGGCCGATAATGGCTATCCGCTCGCCGGGACGGATCCTCAAGGCGAAGGGGTGCAATACAGGTTTTTCCGAGCCGGGGTAGCTGAAGCTGAGGTCGTCGGCTTCTATCTTGCCCATCAATCGTTGTTTGCTGACAAGGTGGCCTTTGTTTTCAAATTCATCTTCCTGGGTCATTATCTGATCCAGCTGTCTCAGCGCGCTGGCAGTTTGGTTGGCTCGGGTCATTAAATTAGCCAGCTGTGCCATAGGCGCAACGGCCCTACTGGCAAGCATCACAGCAGCAATGATCCCACCCATGGATATATCATTATCGGCAACCCGGTAAACCCCTAGAATAACGACACTGACGACGGTCAGCTGCACCACAAAGTTGGCGACATTGGCCACTGAGTTGGAGAGCTTTTTCGAGCGCAACTGCCAATTGGCTGTGTGACCTATCATCTGCTGCCAGGCTTTCTGTACCAGGCCTTCTGCCCCATAGGATTTAATGGATTCCAGAGAGGCGAGACTTTCGATCAAGTGGCCATGCTTGAGGCTGGCAAATTTATTGCTTTCCTCAATAGCGGTCTTGAGCCTGGGTTGGACAATCAAGGTATAGCCGATGATGATGAGGCTAGCGACAAGGGGGATTAGCGCCAGATCGCCTGCGACCAGATAGATAATCAACACAAACAATAATGCAAAGGGTAGATCAACCAGCGTGGTTATTGTTGCCGAGGTGAGGATCTCCCTGATGCTGTCAAACTCACCCAACTGACGCGCCATGCCACCGACACTGGCCGAGCGGTTTTCGAGGGGAATGCCGATTGCCTTATAGAACAGTCGCGATGAGACTATGATGTCGACTTTCTTACCGGCAACATCGATAAGGTAACTTCTCAGCTGTCTCATGACCAAATCAAACAGATAAGCAATACCGGCTCCGATAGCCAGAACCCACAGTGATTCGAACGCCAGGTTGGGCACCACTTTATCGTAGACGTTCATGATAAACAGCGGTGAAACCAGGGCAAACAAGTTCACCAGGATTGAGGCAATCAGTGCATCACGATAGATGGGGGCCGAGTCTTTAATGGTTTGCAGTAGCCAGTGTTTACTGTGGTCATGATGATAGACATCAAATCCCATATCGCCACGGTACTGTTGTTTCACCAGAAACAGATAGCCTACATAGAGGGTTTCCAACTCTTCTATAGATAGGCGTTGTTCGCCGCCGGTTTCCGGCAGTTGGATCACCGCATGTTGTTGTTCCAGATCCAGTTCGCGCAGGATGCAAGCTTTCTTGTCTTTCAAAAGCAAAATACAAGGAAGCTGAATGGCAGTAACCTGATTCAAGCCTTTACGGGAAAGCTTTGCCGTCAGACCGGCCCTGGCAGCAGCCTGTGGCACCAGTTCCGGTGACAAAATGGCTGAAGACAAGGGGAGGCCTGCCGCCAGAGACTCGCTGGAACAGGGGCTGCCGAAGTATTCTGTCAATAGAACCAGGCTATCGAGCAGAGGGTCCACAGTGACTCGCTGGGAAGCCGAGATAGTCCATTGTTCAGGTTTAGGTGAAGCGGATGCGGTCACAGAACGACTTATCCTTTCGTTTTATATGATTAATTCTAGTATCAGCCATGCCGGCCTATATTGCGAATTGCAATATAGGCCGGCCTTCAAATCAAAGAGCTTTTAATACACTTCGTCTGGTTTTGACTGCTCCAGCCCAGAAGAACTACTCTGGCTGACATAGGAAGCACCTGGATTGGCCGATTGAGTATCGACAAGCAGAGGACCATCGCCGTTACTTCCCAGCAGGCCATTGATAATGTCGCTTTCATCACTGCCGTATTCCGCAAACAGGTCGACACCGTCGAGCACTATATGCTGATCGAATTCACCGTCCAGATCCGCATCGATAGAGATGGTGGTATTGCCATCAGCAACACTGAACTGGAAATATTGCTCCAGTGAGTTGTGCTCTTCACCCAACAGTAGCTCACTGAGATCCAGCTTATCTTTGTTGAGTTCAAAGTCAGTGATGTGGTCGGTGCCGGTTTCTCCTGCTTTCCAGCTGAAGGTATCTACGCCTTGACCACCAGTGAGCCAATCATCACCATTGCCGCCAACCAGCAGGTCGTTGCCATTACCACCGAACAGCATGTCATTACCATTGTCGCCGTAGAGTTCATCATTACCGCCTTGGCCAAAGAGGATATCGCTGCCCTCGCCGCCGCGGATGATGTCACCCATATCATTAATGCCTGACTTATCAAAGAGGTTAGGATGCTCGCTGATATAGCCGTGAATTTCAGCATCGGTTGCATCGCTTTGGCCCAACTCGCCGGCAATAAAGGCTTTGAGTGCGCTGTAACCCTGGCCTTGAATGCCATCAAAGCGAATCACATCACCGAAGATGATGTCGTTACCCGCACCGCCATCCAAGGTATCTGAGCCAGGTATATCGGTGATTTCATTGCCGAGAATAGCCTCGGCTAGTTCATCGGCAGAGACATTGGTTTGGACATTTCCATCACTGTCAAACTGTTGCAATGTGCCAGTCGAAATATTGTTACCTATCCCTATGGCTTGCACAATGACATCATTGCCTGTCAGTAATGGCAGGGCACTTAGGGCGTTTTGCAATGCCCAGTAATTACCATTGAGGGTGCTTGATATCTCGTAAGTACCGTCCCCTTGCGCTCGAATATGACCAATATAATTCGGACTCCAATCCCCTCTATCTTTGCTCCATTGATAAAGGTTACCGTCGGCATCTATGATTAGTCTCGCTTCTCCTCCGATATTGGCGTAAAACGCCTCACCCAGAGTAAAGTTATTGACGTTGACCAAGTCATCCAGAGTCTCGCCAGTCTTTCGATTGACTATCGGGTTGGTATCCTCATAGTACTGATAGACAGATGGCGCGCCATCCGTGATAAAGAATGCCAGATTCTCAGCGTTACTGTTGGCAAGAGCCGTATCGCTGTGGAACCAGTTGGCCGTTGTCTTGATAACATCTTCATAGTTGGTGCCACCACCGGTCCAATAATCTCCATCCATGCTATCGATAACGGTTTGGAGCTTACTCAGGGCATCTGGATCTCCCAGGTCGACGCTGACTGACAAATTAGCTTGAGAGTCGAAATCGGTCAGGAATATGTTAACTGTGCCGGCATTATCTGAATCGGCGCTGGCTTTCAGTGTCTCAAATACTTGAGTCAACTGAAGTTTCATCGCCTCCATAGCCCGATATCCAATACTTCCTGAGCTATCGACCATAAAGGCGATATTGTAATCCTGCCCGGGAACCACGACTGAGCCATCCAGGTCGCCGATAACGATATCTTCGGCGTTACCCAAATTGAGCGTTTGACCGCCTGGGCCCGCTTCAGTGACCTGATAGTTAAATACAGGCACCACAGCGATATTGCCACTGTAAGAGTCGCCATCGGCATCGGTTACCGTGACCGCAAAGTCCAGGTCGCCGTCTTCGGTGCCCTGCATCGTCTGGTACTGATAGAAGTCCCAGTGACCCGTGCCAGGGGTGAATTCCAGCTTAAAGACCAAGTCGCCCGAGTCTGTTTGACCCAGCAAAGTATTGCCTGAAAGGGTCACTTCAACGGCTTCCCCGTCGGCGGTCACCAGGGATGTGTCTGTCATACCGGCCAGTGCAAGGCTGCCTTGGCCATCAGCGCCCCATTGGGCCGTTACTTCACCAGAGGCATAGGCGATTGCCGGGGCGTCGCCTGTGCCAGTGAACTCTAAGGATTTGATGGTGAAGTCACTGTTGTCTCCATGGCTGGGAGCTTTACCGTTGTCGGTTGCCTTGATAACAACTCTATCAAAGCCGCCATCCTGCACGTTAAAGTCAGCCGCATAGTCACCGTTGTTTTTATCCGAGCTGAAAGTTTGGCTGGATATCAGTTGGCCATCACGCCAGAACTCGGCCACACCGCTTTCAAGTTCACCTTTAAAGATGTTGGCAAACTCTATCTTCATGCCGAACGCCAGGGTGTTGGGGTCCAGATCTATGATGATCTCTTCAGAAACCCCAGTGCCATCGGCAAATACCCGGAAATCTATTTCGTTATCTATGTTGTGGTATGGCGAGCCAACACTGGCAACCCCTATGCCTGAACTACTGCTGTTAATGTTTGCAGAGGTCAGAGTGTGATCGGTAGATGAGGTGAAACCTCTGGCCGTGATGGTGAAACCATCAAAGTTCAGTTGCCCTCTATCATCAGTGTCACCGGTCAGATTGAAGGCACCGACCAGGGTGTCCGGGATATCGGTTGCCGTAGCCGTTACCGGTGCGGTATCCGGCATGTAAGGCGCATCATCTTCAACGCTGACCACGAAGCTGCCGGAGACAGTACCGCCATTGCCGTCATTGACACTGACACCAAAGGTCAGATCTTTAACATCTTCAATGCTGGTATCTGGGTGATCTATTGGTCCCAACAGCTTGACCTGATAGTCCCAATCACCACTGCCATTACCCGCTGGCGGTGTCAGTACCACAGACATTACTGCAAGGTTACCTACAGAGCCTGTCAGGGTGTGAGTCGCTGCGTCCCACTGCCAGGTAACTGTCTGGCCACCTGAGGTGATACCACTTGGTGGTGTCAGGCTAACAGTCAGTGCATCAGCATCCACATCCTGAAGCTGGATAGTGCCATTTGCAGTGGTACTGTCAGTGGTATCGCTGCTGCCGTTTGAATCCGGTAGGCCATTGGTCAAGCCTTCCTCAGAGACAACGGCATTGGTTGTGGTAACGATAATCGGAGCGTCGTTGACACTGTTGACCTCGATAGTCAGGGTCGCAGTATCACCATTGTTGGTCACATAGGTGATAACGGGCACAGTACCGTTCCAGTTGGCTTCCGGAGTGAAGGTATAACTACCATTCAGGTTGATAACCAGAGTGCCACCTTCAACCGAGACTTCTTCTCCTGCGCTGTAGACTTGGCTATCCCCGGCTACAGTAAAGCTCGCCAACTCAAGGTCTTGGCCATTGTTTAGTTCACCTGTGTCATTGTCAAAAATGTTGCCGCTTGCCAGCTGATCTTCATTGATTTCCTGGTAATCATCCACAGCAGCCGTGTACTTCTCGACTTTAACATCCAGAGTCGATACAGCGGTTTGGTTGTTGTTATCTGTACCAACAATCTCAATACCTGAAATCTTCAGCGAGTCGACATCTATACTATGAGGCAGATTCCCTATCAGCTCGGCGTTGACTATGATATTGCCTTCACTGCCAGCCGCTATGGCAGACCAATCCAGGCTTATCTTCAATACATCTTTGTTGGGGCCATTACCCGGCATTGAAGCTATCAGATACTCACCCTCAAGGCGCCAGCTCAATGGGAAGTTTTCTCTTATCCCTTCCACTCTAATACCGCTGAAGTCACCATTTTGATAGTTGAAGCCGAAGTCTGAAAGTTCACTGTCACCGGCCTTGAAGCGCAGCGATTGTTGATCTGTATCCAGATTGTCATCCTGCAAACCAAATTCATCCAGGCTGGCCAGTGCATGGGAGATAATAGCGACTGGTGCGCCTCCTGGTGCATCCAGGTGAATATCCAGATTACCAGTGGTCTGGTCGCCGTCACTGTCGGTGACTACAACCTCAAAGTCCAGATCCAGAGGCTCTGTTGAGCTGACGATCTCCTGAGCGGTTGTGCCGGTCAGTTGGAACTTGGCACCGTCAGGCGTTACAGCACTCAACTCGATATAGGCGATAGCGCCCAAATCACTGATAATTTCGTTGGGGCCGATTTCGCCTTCACCCAACAGTTGGCCATTGGCGTCATAGGCCTTGTAGTGCACCAGCATAGGGTCGTTATTACCGACGTTGAAGTTAAAGCTGGCACTGGCTACTGTGTCTGCATAGTCAACGATAAGGGTCTCACCACCGGAAACCCAAGGGTTAGCCACCCCAAAGCCGTTATCTGTACCATTGACGTCGGCCAAGTCCCCGTTGCCATCACGGCCATAAAGTGTGAAAGCAACTTCGGCATCAGAGGGCACTTTGCTTGGATCGTTGTAAATGTCGTAGGCACCGGTAGCATTGTCATAAGTGACATACACAGTGCCACTGATACCGCCTTTACCTCCAACCAGTGCGCCGATGTCGATCTCTTTCAGCTTATCTATGCTCTGTAGTATATCCAGTTGATAGCTGTCGCTGTTTGGATCTGTGCTGAGAGTAAAGATCAGCGTCTGATCAGGGTTAGACGCATCATAGGCCGTAGCAGGGTTTTCATCGCTTGTATAAGCGAACAGTTGATCCGGGTTGTTTGGATCGACAAAGAAGAAGACTGTTTTGCCTCCGGCCGTGATATCAGACTCGCCAAAGTAGGTTTGAGAACCAGCATCCCAGCCGTTTACGTTGCCGCTGAGATCGGAGGTGTAAGCTTGATCTACCCCACTGGTATCAAGCGTACCGATATAAGTATCAGGAGCATTGGTACCATTCAGAGGACCAGCAATCAGAACGACCTCATCATCCGCTACAGTAAGGTTAACTGTGCCGCTGGCACTATTATTGAGCGAATCGACAGCGTTAATAACAATGCCTGTGATATTGATTGAATCGATATCAACAGGAACACTCCCATGTTGTAAGTTATCCAGCAAAGTTGCAGTGACACTGACATTACCTGTTTGACCTGAGCCAATAACGCCACCATTAAGTGATAAAACAATCATTGGTGTACCGTCAATGCTTCCTACCAAGTCTCCGGAGCTGCTATCGACGAGCCAGGTAATATTCCCATCCAAACCGCTGACAGTAATTCCTGAAGTTGGACCAAACGTGAAGTCGATGATATCGGCCGCACCACTAGCTGTGAATGTAAGGAATGAACTATCAGTGTCATGATTATCTCCAACAGTATCAGCATCTTGCAAAGATAGGTTAATACTGCCTCCTCCGAGAATGTCATTGTCGGTGATCTGGGCGGTGCCCGTCACCGTGCCATTCGCGCCGGTGCCGCTCAGCGTATAGTCTTCGGTGCTCTCAAAGATGGTGTCATCAGTGGTATTGACCTGCACGGTGAAACTGTCGGTGTTGGCCGGCACTGTCACCTCGAAAGTGCCGTCCGCATTCACGCTGACAGTCTGAGCTGTCCCGTTGATGGTGACAGTGACTTCGGTATCGCTGAAGTCCACCCCTTTGGTGGCGCTATTGCCGGCCAGTGTCAGCGTCAGGGTTGTGGCGCTGCTGGCGGTGTTGCTCAGGTTGACGTCGAAG